>JAYUYU010000220.1:0-6766 GCA_043752365.1 Myxococcales bacterium
CTGACCTACAAAATTAAGCCGATTGAGCGGCATTTGCCGTCGGCGCGCGAGCGCAAGACCCGCGCCGAGACCGATTTGGTGCAAATGTTCGTGGAAGCGTCGCAGACGCGCGCCATTCACGCCGAAGACTTGGCGCTAGCGCGCCGGCTGCTGACGCACGAAATTGGCGATCGTGTGATCGCCACGCTGCTGCGCGATCACTTGGGCGCGCGCCCCGACGCAGTCGAAGAGGCGACGGCTGCCCGCCGAGCCAAGGCGCCCGCGCCTGCGCCTGCGCCTGCGCCCGAGCCCGTTGCAGAGCGGCCGAAGGCGGTTGCACCCCAACCGCGACCGGAACGCCCGCGTGAAGAACGACCGCGTCTCGATACGCCGCGTGAAGAACGACCGCGTCTCGATACGCCGCGTGAAGAACGACCGCGTCTCGATGCTCCGCGCGAGGAACGACCGCGTCTCGATGCTCCGCGTGAGGAGCGACCGCGTCTCGATGCTCCGCGTGAGGAGCGACCGCGCCTCGATGCTCCGCGCGAGGAACGACCGCGTCTCGATGCTCCGCGTGAGGAGCGACCGCGTCTCGATGCTTCGCGTGAGGAGCGACCGCGCTTGGACACCCCGCCTCAGGAGCCGCTGCGCGAGGAGCGACCGCGCGAGCGGCGGCCGCAACGCCTGCGCGAAGAGCGCCCGTCCGAGCGGCGCGCCGACGAGCACCGCACCATGGAAAGCGCGCGCATCGAATTGCCGGTGCCAGCCCGCAAAGACCCGCCTCCGCCCGAGGTCGTTCAGCCTTCGTCACAGCCGGAAGGCCCGACCGATGCCGACGCTGATGGCATCCGCGAAATTTTCGTGAATGTTGGCCGACGCGACGGCGCCAAGCCCAGCGACTTTCAGAGCTTGCTCGAAAAGCACGGCATCACCGGCGAGGCCGACTACATCCGTGTCCGACACAGTCACGCCTTCGTCGGCGTGCGCGGCGAGCTGATCGAGCGCGCCGTGGCGGCGTTGAACGGTGCCCAAATTGCCGGCCAAACCGCCAGCGCCGAGCTAGCTCGCCGACGCTGACGCAGTTTTGCCAGCGACGGGGGTTCCCGAGTCGAGGCTCCGGAACTATTAGACGGCAGCCATGCCGAAGCGGTCTCTGGGTCTCTGGTTCTTCTTCCTCAGCCAAACGGCGCTAGCTCAGCCTGCGCCGGCCGCTGCACCGGCGGCGCCCAAGCCGGCGCGCCCCTTAGCGCCCGCTGCGGCAGCGGAAGTGCCGGCTGCCGCGGCGCCGGTAGTCGCACCCGCCGAACCCGAGCTACCGCAGGTGACCGACGACATGTTGGCGCCAGTGCCGCCGGCGACCAACGTGCTGCAAAACTGGCGCGACGCGCTGCGCTTGCTGCGCCAAAATTCGAGCACGTTGCGCACCCTCGAAGCGCAGCAAGACGTCGCGCGCGCGCAAGCGCGCCAAGCGTTGGCCCCCGCCTTGCCGAGCGTTACCGGCACCGGCGCTATCTCGCACCAATTGCTGAAGGGCGAGGCTGCTCGGCCCAACCCCACGACGTTGATGCTGGATCGCGTGACCGTGCCGGATCCCGCGACGACCTGGCAAGCGGGCATCAACCTGCGCGTGCCATTGCTGGACCTGTCGACGTGGCACGACCGCGGTACGGCGCTGCGGCAAATCGAGGTTTCTCGGCTCAATTCCAAGGCCGCCGAACGTCTGTCGATCGCGGCCGTGGCCGACGCGGTCGTGAGCGCCGTAACGGCCGAGCGGCTCGCGGAAGTGAGCCGAGTCTCGCTCGAAAGCGTGTTGTCGACGCTCGACTTGACCAAGCGCCGTGCGGCGCTCGGCGCGGCCAGCACCATCGACGTGCTGCGCGTGGAGCAAGAAGCCTCGCTGTCGCGCGGACAAGTCGTGGCGGCCAACGACGGTGTGCTGCGCGCCCGTGAATCGCTCGGCGCCGCGCTGGGCTCGGCCGAACCGTTCGGTGTGACGCCCAGCATTCGGCTGGACGAGCTGGCCAACGACGCCAAAACCAGCTGCCGGCCCGCCGACGTGCTGGCACGCTCGGACGTGCGCGCCGCCGAGGCCTCGGTTGGGGTGGCCAAGCGCAACGAGGAGGGCGTTTCCAAGACGTACTGGCCCACCGTCGACGCGGTCTCGAGCCTCACCTACTGGGACCCGGTTTCGGGCATCAACAACGAGCACGTGACCTGGTCGGTCGGCGGTGTGCTGAGCTGGAACCTGTACGACGGAGGCCTGCGCTACGGCATCAAAGAACAGCGAACCGCCGAGGCGCGCATCGCCAGCGAACAATTGACCGAAGCCAAACGCCAAGCTCGCTTCGAGGTTGCTCAGGCCTTCCGCACGGTGAAGTCGTCGGAAGCTACCTTGGCGGTGGCCGCCCGCACGCGAGAGATTGCAGCCGAGACCGCGCGTCTGACCAAGGTCGCGTACTTGAACGGCAGTGGCACCAGCTTCGACTTGGTCGACACCGCCCGCCGCCTCCGCGAGGCGGAACTCGACTACACCGTGCAGGAGTTCAACATCCTGCGCGCGAAAATTGCCGCCCTCCTGGCCCTCGCCACCTGTGACATTTGAACCTGCCAGCTGCAGCAGTCGTCGCCCGCTGGGGCAGGCGCCCCAGTGGACGGACCCCGGGGCGCAGTAGCGCCCCAGGCCGGAATTGAACGCAGGACGTGAAACACAGGG
Organism: Myxococcales bacterium; assembly: GCA_043752365.1. Lineage (GTDB taxonomy): Bacteria > Myxococcota_A > Polyangia > Polyangiales > Polyangiaceae > PMG-095. Next base: position 2,693 of record JAYUYU010000220.1, read on the forward strand.
CGCAAATGGGAACAAAAACCCTAGCGCCCGCGCTAGGGTCCTCGGCATGCGTCCCCGTGGGTTGATTGTCGGCGTTTGGGCCGTGACCGCCCTCAGCTTCTTTGCGCTAATTTTGTTTGTGTTTCTGAAGGTGCCCGAGGCCCAGCCGCAAGCCGGCGGGCTAGCGCAGAAAATTTTCTACTTTCACGTACCGGCGGCCTACGCGCTGTACGTGTGCGGCGCCGTTTGCTTCGTCGCCAGCGCGCTGTACCTCGCCAACCCGACCGACAAGCGCGACGCCTGGGCCAAGGCGGGCGCTGAATGCGCCAGCGTCTTCGGCGGCATGGTCATGGTCAGCGGGCCACTTTGGGCCAAAAAGGCCTGGGGCGTTTACTGGACGTGGGACCCGCGGCTCACGTCGCTGCTACTCAGCATCCTCATTTACGTAGCGCTGGTGGTGCTGCGCCGCTTCGCCGGCAACGGTGACGCCGAGCGGCGCTTCGCGGCAGCCTTCGGCATCTTGGGCACGGCCATTTTGCCGATCGTTCACTACTCGGTGCAGCTTTGGGGCGGAAACCACCCGAAGGTGCTCAAAGCCAACGGCGGCGGCGGCCTGCAGGACCCAGCCATGGGTCAGGCCCTGTTGGCCGGCTTCTTCGCCATGACGCTGTTGGCCGGGCTGCTACTCACGCTGCGCGCACAACTCGCTCACTCTCAAGCGCGCCTGCTGCGCGCGGAAGAGCTGGCCCCGGATACCAACGGTTGATTCATGACGCAAGCTAGCTCCGCGCCAAACGCGCCCGCCACGCCCACCGTGCCCACCGTGCCCACCGTGCCCACCGTAGAAGAGCGCTCGCAAGAGTTTCGGCCCGTCACGGGTGGCGCTACCGAAACGAGCAGCGCCGAAGGCCTGCTCATTGCCGCCTACGTGTTGATGTGGGCCATTTTGATGGGCTTCCTGTTCCTCACGTTTCGCCGCCAGGCAGCCGTGGACAAGCGGCTCGGTGAGCTCGAGCGCGCCCTGCCCAAGCGCTCCGACGCCGAATAGGGCCGCTGTGGACGTGGGTAACATCACCGTCGAGCACGTCATCTTCATTCCCGGTGTGTTTTTGGTCGGCATAATGGTTGGCTTCTTGCTTGGCGCCAAAGCGGTACGGAGTGAAGTGGCGCGCATGAAAGAGCGCGCCAAGAAATAGCGCTGGTTCTGAGCCAGGCCGCCACGGAGCGAATGGCGCGTACGCGCGTGAAAGAGCGCGCCAAGCAACAGCCGCGCAGAAATAGCTGCGATTGTGCGCTAGGCTCTGCGGGTTGGCTGGCGACTGCCGGCTTTTCCTCGGGAGAAACAGCATGTTGAGCTTCGAGCTGTCGGATGAACAAAAGGCGTTAGTCGACACCGCCAAACGGTTTGCGCGGGAGCGCATCGCCCCCATCGCGTCTGAGTGTGATCGCGACAGCCGCTTTCCCAAAGACGTGTTCGAGGCCGCGCACGAGCTCGGCTTGGTGAACGCCACCGTGCCCCCCGAGTATGGCGGCGCAGGCTTTCCAGAGCTCGATAACGCCTTGATGGCCGAGCAGCTTGCTTGGGCATGCACGGGCATTCAAACGAGCTTGCTCGCCAACACGTTGGCGGCTACCCCGATCATTTTGGCCGGCAACGAGGAGCAGAAGAAGAAGTACCTCGGCATGCTGACGGCCTCACCGGTCTTTTGCAGCTACTGCACGACCGAGCCCACGGGCGGCAGCGATGTTGCGGGCATGCGCACCACGTTCAAAGCCGTCGGCGACGAGTACGTGCTCAACGGCGAAAAATGCTGGATCACCAACGCCTCGTTTGCCTCGTTTTACGTGGTGTTCGCGACGGTCGATCCGACCAAGCGTCACAAGGGCATCGCGGCGTTCATCGTCGATCGCGATTCGCCCGGCTTGAAGGTAGGTAAACACGAAGACAAGATGGGGCAGCGCGCCAGCGACACCGCCGCCGTCCACTTCGAGGAAGTGCGGGTCCCGAAGGCGAACATGCTCGCGCGCGAGGGTGAAGGCTTCAAGCTTGCTATGGAGACGTTCAACCAAACGCGCCCCGATATCGGCGCCATGGCGACCGGCTTGATGCAGCGCTGCCTCGACGAGTCGGTGGCTTACGCCAAGGACCGCAAAGCCTTCGGCGTCGCCATCGCCGAACACCAGCTGGTGCAAGCCATGTTGGCCGAGATGGCCATCGGCATCGAAGCCACGCGACTACTCTACCAAAAGGCCGCCTGGAACCTGGGTAACGGCGTGCGTGACCCCATCGTATCCAGCTTTGCTAAAGCCTACGGCGCCGACCGCGCTATGCAGACCGCTATCGACGCCGTGCAGGTGTTCGGCGGGAACGGCTACGTCAAAGACTACCCCGTCGAAAAGCTGATGCGCGACGCCAAGGTGCTGCAAATTTACGAGGGCACCAGCCAAATTCAGCGGCTGGTCATTGCGCGCAGCTTGATCAAGTAAGCGGGAGCGGCGCGGGGCTAGGGCTATGCAGAGATGGCCAGCAACGCCGCTTAAACCCCGACCAAAGTCGACTTGTCACCGAGCGCCGATGAACACGCCGGCTTGGTTCGCCTCGTAGATGCGTTGCCTTAGCGCTTGCTCGCGCGAGTCGAGGTCCCCACCTCGCTCGCCGCGGCGACGACGGTGTTTCAGGAACGACAACTCGACCAGCGCCAGCTGCTTTTTGCGAGCTTCGCCGTAACCCTTGGGGCTGTTCATCAGCGAGAAGAAGTTCCACAGTGGAAACAGCATCCAGTAACTCGAAGTGCGCTCGAGCTCTTTGGGGTGCAGCGAACGACCGGCTTCGTCGACCAGCCCTTTGAGCACGATGGCGCGGTCGCGAATGGCGAGCGTCAGAATGACCGCGAAAAATAGCGCGTTGAAGGTCCAAAACAGCAGAATCTTCAGCACGAAGCCGCTGCCGTCGTCATACAAGAATGTGACCAGGTAGTTATGCACGAAGTGCAGACCTACCGCCGCGCACCAGCCACCCATCGGCGCCATCAGCTTGACGAAACCGCTGGTGCTCTCGACCGCGATGCCGATGCCGAGCCCGGTCATGGCCGTGAACGAGGCGTGGCCCAAGCCGGCCATCACGGTCCGCAGCACGAAGACTTGGAAGAAGGCTTCGCCGCCGTGCTGCGACCCCGCGGTTGAGATGTAGAGCACGTCCTCGGTCATGGTAAAGCCCAGGCCGATCACGCCGCCGTAGATGGCGCCGTCGAGCGCGCCGTCTATCTCGCGCACCCACAGCGCCGATATGGCCCACAGCACCAGCAGGCCGAAGCCCTTGCTGCTTTCTTCGACCAAGGGAGCCACGAAGGAGGCCGTGGACGCATCGACCAGCGCGGCCTGCCCGGCCCCCAGGCTGGCGCGGATGGCCCCCTCGCCGACCTCGTTGAACACCAGAGCGGTCAGAGTGCTGACCACGGCACCCCAGAAAAAGGCCACTGAAAGCAGCCATAGGGGCTCTGGCTCGTAGCGGTCACTGCCGCGAATGACGAGGAAATAGAAGAAGACCGTTGGCGCGACGATCAGCAGGGCGAGGAGTGCCACCACGAAGAGGACGCTACCAGGCTCGGGCCAGGCTGCCCAAGTATGCTAAGACCCTCGCGGCAGGAATTAGCGTGTTTGGGTTTTCGTTCGGCGAATTGCTCGTGATTTCCTTGGTGACTCTGGTGGCCGTTGGCCCGCAGAAGCTGCCGGGAATGCTCAAAACCATGGGTCAATGGGCGCGTAAGCTGCGCAAGATGACCTTGGATGTACGGCAACAAACCGGCATCGACGAGATGCTGCGCGCCGAGGGCATCCAAATTTCCGAGCTGCGCAGCCTCATGCGTGGGTACCACGGGGGTCCAGCGGCCGCCGCGTCTGCGCCCCCCGCCCCAGCCCCGGTCGTGACGACGCCCCGCTACGACGATCCGTACAGCGGGCTCGAGCCCGATCCGACGCGCGAGTACCCGCCCGAAGGCGCCGACGCTTATGGTGCGCTTCCGGACGATTTGCTCGAGCCCCCTAGCTCCACCGACGTAGCAGACGCTCCTGGCTCCCCCGCGCCTGTCGTGGAGC
>JAYUYU010000221.1:0-2591 GCA_043752365.1 Myxococcales bacterium
GTTTTCGACGCAAACGAAGCCTTCGGGCTGTATGCGATACCAACCGCGCTTGCAACTTTCGTTGCCCACTGCGTTCTCGGAGCGGCTGACCACGGCGCCGACCCGCAGGTAGCCGACCTTCTGCGCTTTGAAGGAAGGCCGCGCGTAGATCAGCGTTTCGCGCGCGATGGAGGTGAGCGTTGGCTCGGTGTACTCGGGGGCGGCGTCGTGCGGCGACGGTTCGGTCGCTGCCAACCCCGCTTCATGAAGTGCTTCTGCAGCGACCGTATCTTCGGTCGCTCGCGCCGCTCCGGCAGTCGGCAGCTGAGCCTGCGAAGCGACCAAGGCGGCCAACCGCGCCGGCATCCTCGGCGCCGGCGCCGGCGCGGGCGGTAGAGCCGAAGCAAACGGCCCCGCCAAGGCGGGCGTTTCGTGGCCGCCACGCCCAAGGCCGCGCAACTCCCCGGCCGAGCACGCCGCGCCCACCACGCAGCCGAGCGCGATGAACAGGCGCGCGGAGCCTCGTGCGGAGCGGAGCATCCCTTGCCGATAGCGACCGACGTCGGCTTTGGCCAAGTTTTAGTCTAGTTCCGGGAACTTACCGTGCAGCGTGGTAAGCTGCGGCTAACTGTCACTCGCTACCCTCGACGCCCTCACGTCCCTCGAACCGCTCCTCACGGAAGAAGAGCGACTGGTCCGGGACACGGTGCGGCGCTTCATCCGCGACCGCTACCTACCGCGCGCCGGTGAGCTGTACGAAAAGGAAGAGTTCCCCAAGGACCTCGTCCCCGAGCTGGCCAACATGGGCCTACTCGGCGCCAGCATCACGGGCTATGGCTGCGCCGGCATGGGCGCCGTCACCTACGGCCTATTGCTACAAGAGCTCGAGTATGGGGACAGCGGCCTGCGCAGCTTCGTCAGCGTGCAGGGCTCGTTGGCCATGTACGCCATCTACTCGGCCGGCAACGAGGAGCAGAGGCAGCGCTTCTTGCCGCGCATGGCGCGAGGCGAGGCCATCGGCTGCTTCGGCCTGACCGAGCCGGACAGCGGCTCCGACCCTGGCTCGATGACGACACGCGCGCGTCGCGACGGCAGCGACTACGTCTTGAATGGCACCAAGATGTGGATCACCAACGCGCCCTTCTGCGATTTGTGCGTGGTTTGGGCCAAAGTCGACGCTGGCGGCGCCGAGTCCATCCGCGGCTTCATCGTCGAGCGTGGCATGAAGGGCTTCGAGACTCCGCGCATTCACGGGAAGATGAGCCTGCGTTCCAGCGAAACCGGTGAGGTCGTGCTGAGCGACTGCCGCGTGCCAGCGGAAAACGTGCTGGAGCACAAGCCGGGCCTCGGTGCTGCGCTGCGCTGCCTAGGCCAAGCGCGCTTCGGCATTGCGTGGGGCGCGGTCGGAGCGGCCAAAGCCTGCCTCGAATGCGCCGTGAACTACACGAACGAGCGCGTGCAGTTTGGCGTACCGCTATCGTCGAAGCAGTTGGTGCAAGAAAAGCTCGTCGACTGCGCCTCCGAAATCGTCAAAGCCGACTTGCTCGCTTACCACTACTCGCGGATAAAAGAGCAAAACGGCAGCGTTACCCCCGAGCAAGTTTCGTTGTGCAAGCGCAACAACGTCGCCATTTCGCTCGAGGCCGCCCGAACCTGCCGCAACCTGCTCGGCGCCAACGGCATTTTGCTCGAATACCCCGTAATTCGACACATGCTAAACCTCGAAAGCGTCTTCACCTACGAAGGCACGCACGAGATTCACACGCTGGTGCTCGGCAAGGCGCTGACCGGTCACAGCGCGTTTTGAGCGCACGAGCGCCTTCGCGACACGCGGAGAGGCGGTGCACGCCCGGGGGCGCCCACGGAACCGAGCGAACTACAGGCAGCCGGCGCGCGTCGGACCCACCGCGACGTCGTCGAACCAGACCTTACGCGCCGGCCCATGCAGCTTGTTGAAGCCGAACTTGAAGACCTTGACCGGCTTGGCCACGCTCGCCGGGTAGTCGGCGGCGTCGATCTGCTGGGCACCGTTGACGAACAGCTTTTGTTCGCGCTTTGCGCTGTCGTAGTTGATTTCAATGCAGTGCCACATGCCCTTGGGCAACGTGAACGGCGTCGTATTGCCGCCGATCCGGCCAAAGTTCATTGGCCAACGCACGGCATCGCTGGTGTTGAACGAAAGGCCTACGTCTTCGGCCAGCTCGATCATCACCGCCGTGTTGGGTTCGTCACTGTCCGCGGCGCCAGCGAACACGTTGTGGTCGAGGCCTCCAATATCCATCTCTGTCTGCTGGATGTAAAAACGCACCCAGAACGCCGCCAGGGGCGCGGGCACGGCGAGCATTTGGTAGGCGCCCGACGCGCCTGCGTCCGCGCTACCCGCCTTGACGCGCAACGACGATTTTCCACCGCGAAACAGCGTCGTGTCGACCTCGAAATCGCGGCTCCAGTCACCAGGCGCGGCGTTGAACTTGTAAGCGGCGCCCGTCGGCAACGCGCTGTCTTCGAAGCCGGAGCAAAACGTCGCGTCAGCGGGACAAGCCACGCCTCCGCCGCCCGCGCTACCTCCTGCGCTACCACCGCCGCCGACTGCGCCGCCAGCGCTGCCGCCG
>JAYUYU010000222.1:0-6757 GCA_043752365.1 Myxococcales bacterium
AGGTTGTTGAAGTTTTGCAGCATCTCGATCGAGCCTTCGCTGCCCCAGGGCGCCGCCAGGTCTGTGCGGAAAAATGGCGTGATGTGCATCGGCGCGCCGTTGCCGTCCGGCGCGTCGTCGAACATGCCGACGGGATAGAGCTCCGGGTCGCGCAAGTAGGCGTCGACTTCTTTCTCGGTCGCAGCCTTCGAGATCAGACCGACTCCTGGACCTTTACGCGAAACGGACATGCCTTTGTTCGCCACGAGCTCGAGAGCAAGCGTAGGGTAGAGCGCGCGCGAGTTGAGGCCGAGAGCGATGCTGGCGCCGACGTTGAGATTGTGGTTCGTTGGCCCATCCAGCCGTTTGCCGATGCTGCCTCCCTTGCCAACCGGGAGCACGCTGCCATCCGTTATGCCGTGACAAAGCGCGCAGGTTACGCCGACGCTCTCGCCCGCATAAACGTCAGCAGGATCAATGTCGAGCTTGCCATTCAAGGTGGTTACGTTTCGCGCCGACAGTCCGATTACGGCGTTGGCCTCCACCAGCGCGACCGTAGTGGCCGGGTCGTTGAGCGCCGGCGCTTTTGCCTTGGAGAGGTCGGTCTTCAGCTCGGCCGCGATCACCTTTGCCATGGCAGCCGGGACGCTCTCGATATCCACGCTGAGCCCAGCGGCGATCGCCTGAAGCGGAGTCAGCTTAGCGGCTGCAATACCCTGCGGTAACTGGAGCACCCCCGTCCAGAAGCCCTCGTTGCCGAAGGTCTCGAAACGGAAGACATCCTTACCGTCAGCTGCTTTGCCGACCGGGTGAACGAATTCGTTCTTGGTCGAGTCGGTAGGGCCAGCCGAACCTGGAAGCCCCGTTGGCGCACCTGCGTCTCCACCGTTGCCATCCTCGCGGACTTGACCGCCCGCGCCCGCGTGGGCGGTGGTTCCCGCATGACCGGCAGCTCCGCTACCGTTGTTGTTGTTGTCGTCGTCGTCGTCGTCGTCGTCGTCGTCCCCGCCGCAGGCAACGAAGCCCAACGGCACCAATAGCAGTGTTCCAATGACTGTAAATTTGTTCATTTTTGGTTCTTTGCCGTGACACGCTCCAGCCGGCCTCGTGGCGACACTGTGCCGCGGGACGTCCTGGCTCCGGTTTCGGACCAGGTTGGTCGCGAAAACGACGCACTCGCGGTCAGCGCGAGCGCGAGGCGGTTATCAAGCAAGTCTCGTTCCGCTTATCCGTTGCTTCTGTCCAACGCCCAACACGCGCATGCTCACCGGCGCATCCGGGCTCGCTTGTCGCGTCCGCTACACTACGGACGGGCGATGCCCGACGGCGCAGCTTCTCGCGCCCCGCTATCGCCATTGGCCGTTGCTAGACTTAGTCTGAGCGTTCCCCGAGAACGTCAAACGTTCTCTCGAAGCGGGCAAGTCAGCGCGTTGGAGGCACACCGATGAATGTCGGGACTGTTTGCCGACCACCGCGCCGTGCGCGTTTCGAGCTCGACGCATCGGCGCTCGCTCTCATCCATTCAGGGGCACGACATCGGTTGTACCGTGCGTCCCCGAGGGTACGTCGTAAGTCGATGGACGAGCCGGGCTCGCTCGCGTACGTCACCCTCGAAGGCCGGGCTCTTTGGTGGTCTGACGCGGCGCTCGAGACAGCCCGCCGACTGCATCAGAGCCGACGCACGCGGGGTAGCCGGAACTGCACCTTGCCGGTGTGATACTGAAGGCCGATGTGGCCGGCGTTGGGGACGGGCGCGGGTATCGCGCCCTCACTCACCATATAGCCGTTGAGCGTGACGCGAATCTGCGTGCCAGTCACGGTGATACGGTATTCGTTCCAGAAGCCAACGGCGCCGTCGTTGCTGGGCTGTTTGTGCGCCGCGCGACGCGCTGCGTGCCGGCCGTAGACTGCCCCGGTGCGGTGGAGGGCGCTGCCAAAGCGCCGCTTCGCGAAGTCGTAGCCGGTGTCATCGATCTGAATCTCGAGCGCTTGATCGTAGAAATTGGCGTCTGTGAGCTCGAGCGATGGCCGGGGTGCGCGCAGGAAGACGCCAGAATTGGCGGTAATGTCGCCGCCTTCCGTAAACGCCTTCCATTGGATGCGCAGCTCGAAGTTGCTAAAGCTCGGGTCGTCGAAAAACAGCACGCCGAGCCCCGAGTCGCCGTGCACCTCGAGGATGCTGCCGCCCTCGATGAGGTGCGGGCGATTGGCGTTGAAGCGAAGATTGTTCGGCTTCCACAGCGCGGCATTGGTGTCGTCGAGGAGGAACACGAAACCTTGCGCTTGCTCGTCCAACACCTGCTGGGCGGTAAGCGCCCCTTCGCTCACGCTCCGGTTGACTATCGTCTCTGCGACGCGACGTGACAGGCAAAGCCCGGTAAGAACTGGGTTAGCCGAGCCTACCGTTGGAAACAGCGCCTGGTCGACACAGGCGACATTCGCAATATGATGAAAATGTCCGAGCGTGTCGGTAACTGACGTTCCCGGGTCTTCGCCGATGAACAGCGTGCCTGCGTCGTGCCAGGTGCTGCCGACTTCGTGCCTGTCATCGGCGGGTGGCGGCCCAAGCGCGCCGAGCTCCTGCGACAGAGCGATGGCCGTATCACGCATGTGGTGCCACATGCGGGCGGCGCCCTGATCCGCGTAGTTTACGAACGCGCGCGCGTGGTCGAATAGCGTGTCGCGATCAGCAGAGCTTGCCAGGTCGATCCAGCTCGCGCCCGGCGTCCCTACAGGGCTATTCGGGTTGGCGCGCATCTCGCCACAGGCTCTCAAGATCAGGGTGATGACGCCCGGGCTTTGCATGCCAGCCAAGCGTTGCGCCAGCTCGACGTCGGGAATCATCCGGTAGAGCAGACCTTCCGGGTTACCGCTGTCGTCACCGGTGCCGTAGACCTGAAAATGAAAGCGCCCGTCGGGTGTCGTGCATTGAATGTGAAAGCTCGCGGTCTGCAATTGATCGCGGAGGTCCTTACCGGTCTCCTGCTTGACCCAAGTGGCGAAGGCTTGCCTAGAAACCTGAAATGGAAAGTCGAAACGAAGGTGAGCCATCAGGTTGCGGCCCATGCGCTCGGCTCCGCGGTTGGCCGGCTCTGTCGGAAAACACTCCAGGGCCAGCCGCGTGGATTCCACGCAGCCAAGTGCCAAGACCACGCTGCAGGTGGGCTTGATGGGTAGCAGTCGCTTCACACCGTCGACGACCAGCTCGATGCTGCTGGCGCGATAGCCGCGGCTCGTGGCTCCGTCCTTCTGGACCTCAGGCACCACGACCCTGACGACGTGTGCGTTCGGTACCAAAAAGAGCCGCGCTTCGGCGTCCGGCGCACTGCGGGCGTTGCGCAGCGCTGACATCAACAGCGTTAGGCTGCTGAACTTGTCGGGAGAGAAGACCCCCGACACGAAGGATTGAGTCTGCACCGCGATCGGCGGTGGCTCCGGTTGCTGAGGTAGGAACTGACTGCCTGCGGCGCGCAGGCTGCCGAGCGCCGCAGTGAGACGTACGCCAAGTGCGGCGTTGAGACCGAGCGATCCTGGCGGATCGCTGGCACCCCCCACCGGATCGAACACGAAATCATCGGCCGGCTTGACGCCAATCTCGGTCTCTACCGCTTCGTAAACGTCCGCGCGCGGTGGTGCCGCCAATCGATTCGGCAGATTGCTGCCGAAACTGGGTGGAGACGTCAGGTACAGCGCCAGCTCGGCAGGCCACTGAGCAAGGTCCTCTTGTCGCAAACGCGGACACCAGCCGCCCCAATAAAGCGACTTCCCGCCCACACAGTACGCCGTACCGGGGAAGCCGGTGTTGCCCCTCCAGCCGATGCCCCACACCAGGTTGCGGGTCTTCTTCGCGTCGTCGGAAAACGTGTCGGTGACGGGGCGAAATGGGTTCGAAAGTCCGAGATCATTGATGTTCTGACCGTGCTCGTGCACCAGAAATGGTCCGGCTTCGAGCACGAGGATGCGCAGCGGGGTGCGACCTGGCGCCTCGCTTTCGCGAAATAGCTTCGCTGCGCAGTAGCCGCCATACATACCGGAGCCGATAACGACTACGTCGAAGTCGGGATTGGTAGTTGCTTCGTCGTAGGTGTTGCAGACGAAGCGTCCCAACACGTCCAGCGAAAAGCTGGTTCGTTGAACGTCGGGCTCGCCGGGTGTGAAGGGATCAGTCGAGACGCGAAGCTGATTGAGCGGCATAGGCTCCTCCGGCGGCGCCATCCGGCCCGAGCAAGAACGGCAAACTGGGTGCGAAGAAGAACTCGCCACCGCGAAACTTGATGAAGCCTTGGAAGTTGACCGCGATCGGGTGCGATGCCGCTAGCGACAGGTCGGTGAGCTTGGTTGGCTCGGTTTGATTGGCCGCCCCGTCGTACTCCTTGCGCCAGTTCTGGCTGGGGTTCGGGTTCAGGCCGGCGACAGCGGCAAGGGGCTGGCCAATCAAGGGATCGATCCCTGTGGCAGCGAGCGCGGGATTTTGCCCAAGTGGCAGCTTGAACTGCACGTTGTTGACCCATGTCTTCTGCATGAAGCCAAATTGGCGGGTGATGCTGCGCTGAAAGCAGGCAAACAACAGGCCCACGCCCTTCGAGGGCAGGTCGTCCAGGACTTGAAACCGATCGACCTGGCCAACGCGCTTACCGAAAGGGATGCCGCGACGGACGATGCGCCTGCCGCGGTCCCCTGCCTCCGCCTGGCCGATCGCCGCTGGGTCATCGTCGAGTGCATTGAGGCTTTGTCGAGGATTGGACTTGCGAATGTGGGCTTGGAACGGACATTTGAGACCAAGTCGATCCTTCGGAGCCAACGGCAGCGCGTCCAAATTGGCGTTCAAGCCGTCATAGCGAAAGTTGTTCGACTTAGCTGGGACGGCTCCGTCATTTTCACCCAGCGTCAAAGGCGTGCCGTCACGGAAGCGACCGACCGCCATGGCTCCCGCCCGCTCACGGTCGGCCCCTTGTAACCCGAGCGCGTCGGCCAGCCCCTGCTCCGCCATCGTGAAGCGCAGCACGTCTTGCTCCAGCTTCCGAAACACGAAATAGCTGCCGAAAGCCTGGTCATCCTTGGCCGCCAGATCCGGCAGCAGAGCCAGATCCAACTGCGCGAAAGGATTCCAAAAATCGAGCGCTCCGCTTTCACGCCGGATGGCCTTGTCATTCACCTTCTCGGTGGTCTTGGAAATGTCGATCGAGCCGTCCGCCGCTAGGTCCCTGAAGTCGCTCTTCAAGAACAACGGCTGGCTACGACCATCGACGTATCCGAAATGCTCGATGCCCTCGCCGTCGTCCGTGCGGAGCGCTCGGCCGATTTCGACCGCTAGCACGGTGGCGACGTTGCTGGACTCGAGACTCGTCACGAGCTCCCGCACCTTGCGTAGCAAAAATTCCTCTGAGTCGTCGGCCAGCAGCAGCAGTGCGTCGATGTTCTCGGCCAGGTAGGCCTGTTCGAGCGGCTCTAGCTCGCCCGTTGGCGTCGGGTCACCGAGATCGGCGCTCGCCGCGCGCATACCAGACAGGAAGTTGGCCTGCTGCGGGAAAACAGGATTGGGATTCTCCGGCTCGTCACTGAACCAAGCCCGGAGCTCGGCTTCCGAACGACCGAGCTTTGTGTAGGCGCGCCGCGTCAACATCAAGTTGCCGAACAGTGAACCAGGGATATTCAAGCGAGAAAATTGCTCGGCCTCCTCGAGCTGCTTAAAGGCCGAGGTGACGTATTCGCGCGAGAGTTCCGCCAGCTTTTGCTGCAGCGCCTTACCCTCTATCTTGAACGCGAGAAACACGTTCACGCTGAAGTCTCGGCCATGCCCCTTCAGGATGTTGCCCTGTAACTTCTCGAATATGGGCCTGAATTCGGGCGCCCGATAGTCAACCGGATTGCTGTTGTCGAACTTGCCAGTCGTGTTGTTGAACATGTTCCCATCCCTCACGGGCTCCTACGGGCGCCCGTCCATACGTTCGAGTTGATTTCAATCCCAAGCTGTTGGGAGTGTTTGTGCAGCGCCGCCGACGTTGCAGCAGCCTTATAGATTGCGAGATCGGAGCACGCCATGGTCATTTGACACCGCGTCCGTGACATCGACGTGAAGCACGAGTCACTTCCGCAGCCCAAGCAGCGCGTCGATAGCGACGAAGCGGCGTCGAGCGTCGCTGCCTACGCAGACATCAACGCCAAGTGAACAAGTCCACCTGACAATACGGCGCGCGTTGGGTCTTCAACTGCCAAACTTCGGCTTCAACGGAGCCGAGACGACTTCCACGTTGCCGCCTTGAAGTCCCGACGACACAGATCGACTAGCGCAGCAAAAAAGATCGCTGCGGAATCTGCCATCGTTGACCATGGCCGGTAAACCACGCCGCGCCGCGGCCACCACGCGCACATCCACGGGCTGATAGCTGCCGCCGATGCGTTCGACTTTGAGTTCGGCGAGCGCGCGCAGCAGCTTGGGTTGAAGCTCCAGGGGCAACTCGGCCAGCTCATCAAAGAACAGGGTTCCGCCGTCGGCTTCCTCAAACGCTCCGTCTCGCCGCTCATTGGCGCTCGTGAACGAGCCTCGCTCATGGCCAAAGAGCGTGCTTCCGGCGAGCGAGGACGGACTGGCCTCCAGCAAGCCGAGGTCGGTCGCTGCAACCTCTGCCAGGACGCGGAACAAATAACGCATTTCCGGCGAGCGCGATAGGCCCCCATGGCAGACCGCCGCAGCCAGCGATCGGCGGTAGCCTAGCAGGGCTCGCTGGTGAATTTGGATCAGCCCTGTTCCGTGAGCCGGACGGGCTCAGCAGGAGGA
>JAYUYU010000223.1:0-6751 GCA_043752365.1 Myxococcales bacterium
GACTCTTCGCCGCCAGCTCCAGCGCTGCCAGGAGACGCGCCGCCATTTCCGCCGGAGTCCGCATTGCCGCCGACAGCCGGGGCGCCATAAACGGGGCCCGCCGCGCCTGTGCCGCCGGCACCGTCGTCCGCACCGCCACCGTTGGGGGCGCCCGCAACTGGCGGCGCGCCGTACACGGCCACGGCGCCACCGGAATCTTCGATTGTGCAGCCGGCCAGCGCGGTCGCGCCAGCGACGCTCGCGCCAAACGCAAACGTCGCTGCACGACCCAGCCGCTTGCGTGGCAGGACGGGCGACGGCACATGCGCGAGCGAGACGCCCTCACCGCAGAAAGGGCAGCGCGTCTCGGTCTTGCGCACGTGGCGTTGGCACTCGGGGCACGGAGTAAGCTCGCTCATTTCAGTTCCTCCCGGATTTCGAACTTACCATGGTCGAAAGGCGTGCCAGGAGCCATTTCGGTGCGCGTCACCAGCTCGCGCACCCCCTTTCTGTCCATTTCCAGCGCTCGATGGTGGCAATACGGATTGTTACCGGCTCGGCCAAAGAAGACGAAGCTGGTCCAGGTGCAACCCGCGCGGCACTCGTCCGCGTAATAACAGGTGCGGCAGTAGCCCCACAGGTCGTCGACCGTGCGGTCGCGCGTGTAGCGCAGTGGCGCCGACCGCTCCCAAATGTCCTTCAACGAGTTGTCGCGAATGTTGCCACCCGTCCAGGCTTCGGTGGGCAGTGACGGGCAACCCTTGATGGCGCCATCGGCCTCGATGCCGAGCGTGGAGCGACCCGCTCCGCACGACGCCATGTGGCCGCGCGGCATGTTGCCCTTCAGCACCGACTCGTACGGGCCGAAGTAGCCGATGTTGTTGCCCGGCCAAATCCGCACTTTGAGCTCGTCGGCGCGCTGCTTGAGCGCTCCAAGCAGCGGAAACAGCTCGAGCATCTCGTACGGCTGAAACAGCACCTCCGGCTCGTCCGCCGCGCGCCCCATCGGGACGGTGAGCTGCAGCTGCCAGCTGTGACCACCGTGCGCCGCCAACGCTTCCAATAGCTCCGGAAGCTCCGGAAGCGTGAGGCGATTAATCTGAGTGTTGGTCGACACCTTCACGCCTGCTGCGCGCATCAAATCCATGGCTTGAAAGGCCGACTGGAACGAGCCCTTCACGCCGCGCAAGCGGTCGTGAGTCGCCTCGTTGCCGTCGATCGAAATGCTGACGCTCTCCAGCCCTGCCTCTTTGGCAGCGCGCGCTCTTTCGGCCGTGACCCCGCGCCCGCCCGTCGTCATCGTCGCCGACATGCCCAAGCGACGGATCTCACGGATGATGTCGGTCCAGTCGTCACGCAGGTACGCCTCGCCGCCGATCAGCGTCACCTCCATCACGCCCAGCTCGGCCATCTGCCGTACGAGGTCGAGACACTCGGCGGTGGTCAGCTCGTCGGTGCGAGCGTGCCCGGCGCGCGAGCCACAATGTCGGCAGGCAAGGTCGCACTGCAGCGTGACCTCCCACACCGCGTAAATGGGGCGCGCCTGCTGGTCGCGCGGCCGCGCACTCTCGGCCAGCGGCAACTTGCGACGTGCAGGCGGCGCTGCCGGAGCGATCGGCAGATTGCGCGGCCGCGGCTTCAACAGCTCGGCCGCCCGTTGTTCCGGCGTCAGCACGTCGGGTCCCTTGGCCATTCCGGAAGAGTTGCAGAAGGGTCGGGCGGATTCAATTCGCCCCCCGTTTTTGGCGGCGCGCCAGCCCGGGCGCGCGCCGCCGCCGCTGTATCCAGCGTCTCGCCGACTAGCCGCCTCCCTTCTGCTTGATGTGACTGCGTGTGGCTCGCGTCCGAATTTTGTGTTCCCGCTGCTTGGCGAGGCGGAGTCGCACGTCCACGCGACCTTGCTGATGCAACATTTCGCGTTGGAGCTTGCGAGCGTGCGCCAGCCGTGTGGCGGTCAACGCCCCGCTTTCAATGGCCACCAAGACGGCGCAGCCCGGTTCGCCTTCGTGATTGCAGTCCCGGAAATGACAAGCACGCGCCAGCTCTTCGATGTCATCGAAGGCGCCGCCCGCGAGCTCGGTGTCGGTGTCGGTGTCGGCCCACAGCGCCAGCTCGCGCATTCCGGGTGTGTCGATCAAGAGCGCGCCGCTTCGCAGCTTGAGCAGTTGGCGCTCGGTCGTGGTGTGGCGCCCGCGCGCGTCGTCGCTGCGCTCCGGCGACGTGCGCACCGCCTCGTGGCCCAACAGCGCATTGACGAGCGTCGACTTGCCCACACCCGAAGAGCCGAGAAAAACCGCGCTGCTAGCGGGCAACAGCTCGGCCGAAAGCTGCAGAAGCCCCTGCCCCGTGTGCGCGCTGACGAGCAGCACGCGCGCCGTTGGCAAGCCTTCGGCAAGCTCGAACAACGCTGCCTCGGCTTCGTCCAGAGCCACGACATCGGCCTTGTTGACCAAGACCAACGCCGGGATGCGGCTATTTTCTGCCGTCATCAGGTAGCGCTCGATGCGACGCGGATTGAGCGCGCTCACCGCGGCGCTCACACGCGACGCGCCCGACCGCACCACCATCGGCCGACAATGAGTGCAGTTGCTGGAGAAAAAACGGTGACATGCCCAGCTCTTGGAGCTCGGGCGAAAGGAACTCGAACATTGGGAAAACCCCTAAAAGCGATGCTTCGAACGAACCGCGACCAGGCGCGGCGCCCAGAACCATCGAGCGTCGACGCAAGCGCGACGACGCGACGGCTCGGGCGCAACCTCAACCGCGCAGCGCGGCCGGAGGTGGCGTCAGCAACGTCCGCAGAAAGGGCGGACGAAATTTTCGACTTGGTCAGTCATTCGAGGGCTCCTTTTCTGCGTTGGGGGTCCCGAAACTCGGAACAGTGACCAAGATGTCACGACCGGGAAAACTGCGCAAGCGCGCGGTGCGCCTCGAGCGTCGGGTCCGTGAGTGTCACCAGCTGCTTTTCCCGGTAACCGCTGGCAATGGCGGTGACCAGCACGACCTTCTCGTTCGCATCGCCCGTGAACGACACCCGAAAATCCTTCAGCGACAGGCACGCGCCCGTTTCTGTTTTGCGAATGCGCCGGTACGGGTGCGGCTCGGGCCCCAGCTCCAGCACTTGGCGAATAGGTGCTTCAAGCTCGATGCCAAAGCCTTGCAACAGCGCCAGCTCAGCCCGCGCTTGCTCCGAAAAATTGACTACGAAAGCAGCCTTTGGATCGGCCACTTCGTCGAGCCAGCCGTGGTCCGCGTCGGGCCGCGAATCGGCGTAGGGAATGTAAGGCTTGATGTCGAGCACCGGCGTGCCGTCGAGCAAATCCAGCCCCTTCACCGACAGCACCAACCCCGCAACGCCGGTGAGCTCGACCAGGCTCATGCCGAGCGGATTGGGCCGGTGCGGCGAACGCGTGGCGAACACGCCGCGGCGTTTGTCGCTGCGTGGCGGCAAGACCTTCGGCCGCCAACCTTCGCTCTGGTCGAACCAAAAGATCAGCCAAATGTAGCGGAACGTCAGCAAGTCTTCGAGCGCGTGCTCGAAGTCGCGCCCGTTGCACAGCACTACCAGGCCGTCGGCGGCTTGCGGCGTGTTCGGCTGCCGCGGCGCCTGCATCTTCTCCGTGAACGGCGAGCGCACGACGCCGATCGGCGTGAGCGTGAGGCTGCGTGCATCCGGCGCTGTCATCACGGCGCGGGGCTGATGATTTGCACCGGCTGCGGCGTGTTTTCGACCGGCACGGGCTCGCCGGCCAACGGCGCCAACAGTACGTAAATCAGGCCCAAAATCGCCAGCATCATGAGGCTGGTAATCAAGTAAGTGTTGATCGGCGGGTGACGGCTCGTCGACCAACCGTCTTCGTAGAATTTACCACCGCTGCGCTCGCGCAGCTTCTTTTGAAAGCCAGCCAAGACGTCGGGCGGAGCTTCCTCGACCGCGCCGCCCTTCAGCGCCGAACGCAGGTCCGCGCCGAGCTCTTCGTTTTCGTCGGCCTCGGTCATTTGGCCTTTTCTCCCATCTTGCGCTCCACGGCTTGCTTCAGCATCGCGCGCGCGCGGTGCAGCCGGCTCTTCACGGTGCCATCGGGCAGGCCCGTGACTTCACACAGCTCTTCGTAGCTCAGGTCCTCGACGTCACGCAAAATCAGGACCTCGCGAAAGTCCGGATCGAGTTCGACGATGCACAGCCGCACCACGCGCTCCAGCTGCATGCCTTCGACCATTTGGTCGGGCCGCGCTATGTCGCCCGACGTGACGCCGCTGCCCGAGGTCATCGGCGAGCGCTCGGCCATTGCTTCGTACTCGTCCTGCGCGTCGCTGCGGCGACGCTTCAGGTACTTGACGCGGTTTTTGCAGAGGTTGACCGCGATGCGATAGATCCAGGTCGACAGCTTGGAGTCGCCGCGGAACGTGCCTACCGCCTTGAACACCTGCACGAAGACCTCCTGCGCCATGTCTTCGGCCTCGTCGCGCCGCCCCAACATGCGCAACAAAATCCGGAACACGCGCTCCTGGTAGAGCACCACCAGCTCGTTGAAGGCGCGCTCGTCCCGCGACGCGAGCCGCGCGATGAAGCGAGCTTCTTCCTTGTCCTCGGGCTCCATCGTGAGCTGAAACGCGACCGTACCACCCCAGACAACCAAACGGCCGGTGGGTTCCACACCCCAGAAAAATGCTGGGATAACCAGGCTTCAGGCCGGCAAAAGCCGCCGGCCTGCTCGAAGGCGCAGGTCGCGCTTGACGGGGCCGCCGAACCTTGTACGGATGCGTCCCGCTTTGCCTTTCCGGTGTCGTCTAAAGGCAGGACAAGGGACTTTGAATCCCTGAATCGTGGTTCGAATCCATGCACCGGAACTAGACACTCACAGGGGCGGCTGACCGATGGCCGCCCGCCACTGATCCATCACCCGCAGGTTGGCGAGCGTGTCGTCCCAGCTCATGGCAGGCCAAGCGGCTTGCGTCGCGGGCAACGAATCAGCGACTAGCTCGGCTTCGAGCGCGTAGATGGCGCGCGGAATGTCGACGTGTACGACTTCAGGCGGCGCGTCATCGCGGTGGATCGTGAAGTGGCTCTTCAGCCCCTGGCGCTTGCCGCCCGGTAACCAAGCGTCTTCTAGCGTGACGCGGCCTTCCTCACCGAAGACGGTCGCGCCGCAACCGAAGTCGTAGCGAATGCCGCAGGCGATTTCGGCGGTGACGCCGGATTCGAACGACAGCGTCGCTTGTGCGAATTCGTCGACGCCCGTCGGTCCGATTTGTCCCACGGCCGTCAGCTTGGTCGGCTCGGCCAGCGGCTTGCCCAGCGCGAGCCCCGCCAGCAAGCGCACGAACGAGACCGGGTACCCGCCCACGTCGAGCATGCCGCCGCCGGCCAGCTCTGGATCGAACAAGCGGCCCTTGGGGTTGCGCGGATCACGAAAGCCGAAGTCGGCGCGCACGTGACGAATTTGCCCGACCGCGCCAGCGCGCAAGCGGCTGATCAGCTCCGTGAGCAACGGGTGGCAACGGTACATGTACGCTTCCATCAGGAACACTCGCTTTTGGCGTGCGGCCTCGATGATGCGCCCGGCAGCCGCCGCCGAGGTCGACATCGGTTTTTCGACCAGCACGTGCTTTCCAGCCGCGATCGCGGCCAACGCCAGCGTCTCATGCTGGGGATGCGGCGTGGCCACGTACACGGCCTCCACCTCGGCGTCGCTCAGCAACTCGTCCAGCGCGTCGGTGGCGCGCGGAATGCCGAACCTGGCGGCGAACGGCTGCGCCAACCCCGGAAAGCTAGTCACGTTGACGATGCGGCAGCGATCGGAGCTCTGGAGCGCCGTCGCAAAGTCCGTGGCTATCGCGCCGGTGCCAATCACGCCCCACTGCAAATTCTGCTGAGCCATGGACCGCGAAGCCGCACGGGGCCCCAAAATGCGGTCAGATTTCGCGTCCGAGCGCGTTTTTAGCTGCCTAGGTCGGAGTGGGGCGAGGCGATGCTGAAATAGCGGCGCTGCACGTCTTCTCAGCCATTGCTCCACCACACGTACTTCTGCTTCAGCTCCAAATCGCGCTTACTGCCGCGGGCCACCACCTCGAACGTCTCTGGATCAAGCCCCGCAATGTCCTCAGGCGCGAGCGGTGCCGCTTGCCCGGAGTTGCCTCGCGCGGCGCCCCAACTGCTCCGCAAGCCACAGGCCTTCAGCACAGCGCGAAGGTAGCGTTCATTCACCCGCGCGACGCCCGATTCGGCTTGACTGACCAACGTTTGACTCTTCCCCAAGCGCTCTGCCAAAGCGGCCTGCGTCAACCCCGCATGCTTCCGCGCATTTCGCACCCGCTTCGCCACGGCACTCCCCCGCCGCGGGGGCAACCCAGTCAGCCGCCACTCTTCACCGCCCAACAGCAAGTACTCGTCCACGCTGATCAAGACGAAATCGACCCCGTCGATCTTGACCATGCCCTCCACCACTGGCGTCTTCGCCTTGCGCCCCAACCTAACTTCCCTTCTGCACGGTCAAACTACACAGCAAGTTCACGTTCCCGTTCCGATGCCCTCCCTCATAGCAATTCGCGATCCACACGGACCGCAGCACCCCCACAGCCGCTCGACCATCATCCACTGTGGCCAACGCCAGGCCGCCGACCGCCACCCGCCACCAATTGTTCTGACGGCACCGCCACCAATCGTTCTGACGGCACCGCCACCAATCGTTCTGACGGCAGCACCGTTCGGAAAGCAGCACTGCACTAACCGGTCGAACTACAGCAAGGCGGCCGCCGCCTGTCGATGCGA
>JAYUYU010000224.1:0-2582 GCA_043752365.1 Myxococcales bacterium
AGCCGACGCCGTCATCGACTACGACGCGCTTTACGCCGACTATTCGGTCTCGCTGGTCGACACCCTGCGCGGCTTTTCACCGAAGGTGAGGGGGCTCGAGCTGTGGGTGCCGGACGAGAACCTTCACGTCAGCCTGCGCAACCTGCTGGACTCCGCAGCCAACTTGGGCCGCGCTTCGGTCTGCCTGCAGCTGGGCGAGGTCACGGCTTCGCAGCTGACGGAGGCGCAGCTGTTGCACCTGGGCGGAGCCTTCGGCCAAGCGCGCGTCGAACGACGCGGACAAGCGTTGCTGTTCGAGGTGTCGGGGCTGGGCGCAGTGCCGGTGACGTCGGCCGCAGTAGGAACGCCGGAGCGCAAGGCCACGCCCGCGGTGGAGCGCCAGGCGCCCGCGGTCGGGACGCTGGCGGCCCCCGACCGCAAACCCGAAAGCTTCGAGGGTTACGCACGCAGGTTGCGGCAGCTGGCCAGCGTGGTGGAACTCGGAAAGGACGTGCTTCTTGGCCCGAGCGGTGTCTGCGCGGCGTTTGCCCAAGGTGACTGCACGCTCGAGCTCACGATCGACACGAATCACCGGGTCGTCGGGGCAATTTACCAGGCGCCCGACCAGCTACGGCAGCTGCTGCTGGCCGAGCTGGGGCGTCTGATCGTGGGGCTGCCCGTGTTGGAGGCCTGCTACCACGGCGCGCTGCGGCTCGAACACCGGCTGCGGCCGACCGGCACGGCCCGCCCGCTGAGCGGCATCGTGTTGCCGCGCGCCGTGCACCCGCACTTTGCGTTGGTCGAAGACTTGCTGCGCGGCGCGCTTGCGCGCTATCGCCAGCTTTCCGGCTTCGATGTCACCCGCACCCAGCACGACGACCGCCCGCGCCCCGAGTGGCTGGCGGCCAGCGCAGAAGAGCGCAAGCAGCGGCTCGAGCTCGCGCTAGCTAGGCTCCTGCCCAAGTTGGGGCTCGCGGTGGGCGACGTCAGCGTCGTCTCGATTCGCTACGACATCAGGCTGGAGCTCGGCCTCGGGGAGGCTTGGGCGAAGCTCGACCAACCGCGCCTGGTCTTGCAGCTGGAGCGCGAGCTTCAAGCGAGCGTGGATCCGCGCCTCGAGGTCTACGTCCAGGAGCTCAAGGACAAGAATCGATTGCGGCGCCTGGCGCTGGTGGAGACCCCATGACTGGAATGACCGATCATACTCAGCTGATCTTGGACGGTACCAAGATTCCGTGGCACCTCGAGCGCGTCGAAGCCTGGCAACGAGGCGAGCGGATTGCGCCGATCACCATCGATATGGCGCTGACCCGCGCCTGCAACTACGCCTGCGAATACTGCTACGCCATGCTGCAGGAGAACGATCGCAAGGTCATCACGCGCGACGTGATTTTGCGTTTCCTCGACGACTGTGCCGAAATTGGCGTCAAGGGCATCAGCTTCGTCTCCGACGGTGAAAGCACGCTGTCGCCCGCGTTCGTGGACGCCATCAAGCACGGGCATTCGCTGGGCCTGTCGATGGCGGTGGGCACCAATGGCCTGGCCATCACGCGCATGAAGGCCGAAGAAATTCTGCCTCACCTGACCTACCTGCGGATCAACATTTCGGCCGGAGAGCGCAAGCGCTACGCCGAAATCATGGGGGTGCGCGAGGAGTGGTTCGACCGGGTCTGCCAAAACGTGAAAGACATGGTGGCGATCAAGCAGCGCGACGGCCTGGCGGTCACGCTGGGCCTGCAAATGGTGGTGATGCCGAGCTACGAGGACCAAATTTTGCCGCTGGCTCAGCTGGGTAAAGAGCTGCGCCCCGACTACTTGGTGCTCAAGCACTGCTCGGACAACGAAGACGGCGACTTGGGCGTCGAATACGACAAGTACGAAGCCTTGTACGAAAAACTGCGCCGCGCCGAAGCCATGTCCGACGACAGCTACCGGGTAGCGGTCAAGTGGTCGAAAATCGAGGCCAAGGGTCAGCGCAGCTACCAGCGCTGCTACGGCGCGCCCTTCATGATTCAAATCTCGGGCTCGGGCTTGGTCGCGCCCTGCGGCATGCTCTTCAACGAGCGCTACAAGAAGTTCCACATTGGCAACATTTGCGAGACCGGCTTTAAAGAGATGTGGTCGAGTGATCGCTATTGGGAAGTGATGAACCACCTGGCAAGTCCGGCATTCAATGCGCAGACCATGTGCGGCTCGCTGTGCCTACAACACAAGGTGAACGAGACGCTCGACGCGCACGTCAAAGGGCTGGTTCAGCTGCGCCGCCCGAACGGCCCGAGCCCCGAGCACTTGGCGTTCATCTGAACGCGGGGGGCGCTAGCTGTTCGCCAAGGCGGAGCGGGCGTTCGGACGCACCAGCATGTTCGTGCTGCGCCCTGGAGGCCCGCCTTTCGCGGCCTTTCGAGGGCGGATGCTGCTCGGCGCCGCACCGAAGACGCGCTTGAACGCTCGCGAAAAGGCCACCTCGGACTGGTAGCCGTAGCGCGCGGCAAGCGACGCGATGCGGTCGGTGCCGTGCCGTAGCTCGTGCCAAGCTAGCCGCAAGCGCAGCTCGGTCAAGTAGCCCATCACGGGCTGGCCCAGCAGCTCTGCGAAGCGCGCCG
>JAYUYU010000225.1:0-6737 GCA_043752365.1 Myxococcales bacterium
CGAGCGGGCAGCTGCGAGGTCTGGCTATGGTCGAGACAATATGGGGAGTCGCGACGTCCAGGTCAACGTCCCGAGCCTCCCTAATTCTCGCGCTAATCCTTGAGCGGGGTGGCCTTCAAGGCCGCTTTTCCCTCTTTGACGTACACGCTGAATTTCACGCGCTTGGCGCCGTGGCGGTTCATCAAGGTGTCGCGGTTCTTTTTGAGAGTGGCTTCGAACTTCTCGTAGGTGAAGCCTTCGGTGTTTTCGCCGCACTGCTGTTTGAGCGCGACGAAGTCCTGGTACACGTTGCGCCAGTCCGTAAGCTCCGCTGTCTCCCCGCCCCAGCTGCCAAGGGCTGGAGTACCGCTCGAAGGCACGTCGACCTGGGCCTCGACCGTCGAGTCCAGGTTGGCCGGCGTGCCACGTCCTGGTGGCGGCTTGGGCAAGCGCGGGTTGCTAGGTGCTGTCGGCAGCGCCCTGGGCGTGATGATGGGCGCGGTGTGCGGCCCGGAGCCGCCCGATGCCGCCGCCGGCATGTTTTCGCCGGGGAAGCTGAAGGCGCTCATTTGCGGCTCGGCCGGCAAGTCCCCCAGCACCTCCTGCAAATCGGCAGGACCACGCCGCGGACCGCCGCCCTTTGCCAGGATTTTGTCGACACCGTCGTTCAAGTCCGACGCAATCTTGCGGAACGCTCCGCGAAAGCGACTGGGCTGAAGCTGGTCAATCTCGCCTTTTGCCAGCTTCTGCACCTCGAGCCGGAAGTTGTGAATCGGTCGAGTGTGCTCGAGCACGCTGAAGCCGATGCCTATCAGCGCGGCCGCCACGGCGATGGCCACGGCCAAGGCCACGTTGGCGTTCGCCTTGTCTTGGTCGTCGGCGGTCTTGAAGAAACCGAACGGACCGGCGACGGCTTTCGGCTCGCGCGCGACCGCGTAGCCGGCCCCAAGCTTCCAGGCTTCGCCCGGCAGCTTCGAGTACTGCACGCCGACCATGCCGGCAATCGTGCGCACCTTGCTGCGCCCCTTGGTTTGATATTCTTCGTCGGTTTCAAGCGACGAGAAGTCGCTCACGATCTGGTCCAGCTGGGCGGCGTTGAACGTCACCGGCGCTCCGGACGAGACGCGCGCACCGGCCGTATAGAACGCAATGGCAGCGCCCGTGCGCGAGGAGAGCTCGCGCGCAAAACGGTCGTCCAAAATGCGCGCGCCCACGATGGCGCCCGCCGGCATCTGCGACGTGTCGGCCTCGACCGGCCGCGCAACGACGCGGTAAATGCGGTCGAGCACTAGGGTATCGTCGCGAATGTAGCCGCGCAGCGCGTCAGCCACGACCGGGTAACCGCCGAGCTCGAAGTCTGCGTTTCCGGACGCTTGCTCGTAGCCTACGTGCGCGACCACGCGGCCATGTTGGTCAACCAGAAACACGGCGTCGAACGCCTGGTCCGCTGCAATGCCAACGTTGACCTTCTTGAGCGCCGCCAGCGCTTTCTCGCGTGCCTCGTCGGGCACCTTCTGATCGTTGTCGTTGGACTTGGCCAGCGAGCGCGCAATGTCGCCGTCGATGCCGAACTGGATGAGCTGCCCCGAACGCTGCCGCGCGTCGTTGCTCAAATACCAGTTGACCACCTGGCTATCGGACGAGAGGGCTTCGCCCATCGCCCGAGCACCCGCGCGGTTGTACATGCTGGTCGCCAGGAAAAGCAGGAACGTGGCGACGCCCACCAACAGCCCCAAGAACACGTACCAGAAGCGTGAAGCGAGCATGATTTACTTGGAGTCCTGGGCTTTGGGAGCCTTAGCGGCCTTTTCGTCGCTCGCCTTTTCTTCGGCCTCGGCAGTCTTCTGATCCATCACCCGGATGGCTGCGCGGATGTCGACATCGGCGGCGTCGACCTTGACCGGAACGGCGTCGCCGACCTTCTTACCGGCGAAAAAGGCCTGCAGCGTGTATTCGCCGGGCTGCTCTGCGTTGACCGAGAACTCACCCTTGAGCGAGGGGTAAGTGATACTGGCCACGTTCGGCTCGGCGATGATCCACATGCGCAAGCTGGGCGCTGCCTCGTCCCGAATTTCGTAAACCCCGGGCGCGGACGGGGTCCACTCGCGCGCTGCGCCTTGGCCCTGCTCGGCAGGCAAGAAGGTTTTGATGCCGACGCCGTAAAGGCGGTGCTTGAACGGGTCGGTATTCTGAAACGTGAGGCGCGTGCCGGGCGGCACGACGATGGTCACCGGCGTCGTGCGGCCACCGCCCACGCGAATCAAAATCGGCTTCGGCGCGGGCTGCGGCGTTGCAGCGATCAGCGCGACGCACAGCTCCTTTGGAATGTGCGGGAACGGCCGCCGAAACTCGGCACGCACCGTAGGTACGGGCTCACGAAAGGAGAAGCCGTGGTTAGCGGAATCCTTGGCCTCGGCCCAAACTGGGTTTCGCAGCAGTCGAAAGCCTTCGAGGCGGCCTTTCACGCGCGCAGCGTCAGCGCTGCTGGGGGCGACCAGCAGCGCGAGCAACGAAAGACAAACCCCCGCACCCCAGCGTGGCGACAACCAAGTCCAAAACGTGCTCATTGCCGTGGCACGGTAATCTGGACCGAGGCGAACGGGCCAGCGAAAAAACGCTACAGCGGCGCTTTGAAGCGTCGGCCCCTAACCCCTGCCGGAGCGTACCAAGGCGAACGGGCTAGCGAAAAACGCCAAGGGTCGGAGGGACAGGCTTTCGCCCCGATCCAACAAGTCCCGGCGAATCTGGGGGCATCGATCGACACGCTCGACGGACCGGAACCCTTGTCCACCCCTGTCCGCGAGAAAATGTCCGTTCAAAACGTCCAATCGCCTCCGTCCACGCCCCGAGCCAGTGCGCTACCCTTCTCAGCGAGCCCGCTAGCAGAAGAGCTGGCGCTGGCGCGACGCGTGCTCGACCTCTGCCGCAACCCGAGCAAGGCGCGTGACCTCTGCCTCGTGCTCGTGCGTCGACTCGAGCGGCTGACCGAGGCCGTCGGTCGGAGCGAGGTAGGCTAGGGCGATGGCACCGACCGCAGCCGCCGTGGCCGCCGCCGATGAGCTGGCGGCCATGCTGGACGAACCCGAGAGCGGCGAGGGGCCCGAGCCCCTTGACCACGATCACGAGCTGCCCCTGAGCCAGGCCGCTGCGATCGTGGAATTTCTCACGCCATACGCGAAGTCGTCGCCGTCGGGGGACCCGTCCGACCCCACCGAGACGAAGATACTTCCGCCTGGGCCACTGACGGCCGCCGCGATCGCGAAGGCCTACGCGATCTTGTTCGACCCGGCGCGCGCCCAGCGGCAAGCCCTCTACATCACGCGAGCCTGGTGCCGCGCCCTCAAAGCCGGCCAACAGCCGACCTTCGAGGCGCTGTTGGCTTCGCTTCGGGCCCTCGACAACTCGATCCCGCGTGGGTTCCGCTTGCCGCAGGCGTTCGTCGACAAGGTCGTGAAGGCGAAGCGCCGCCCCGTGAGCGCCTCCACAATCTTGGGTACCGTCGGCTCCGACGCCGGGGCATTCGGCATTGAGCAAGGCGCCGTCGTGAAGAGCGCGGCAGCAAAACTTGAGAAGTCGTTTCCCGACGTGCGCGCCAAGAAGAACGCGAATCGAAACGCTCGTCGAAAAAAAGTCTCAAAGCCGAAAAGACGCTCGAGTCGAAATACGCGCCTCCGTTAGCCGTTAGACTGCGAGGTCGTTCGTGAGTTTCTAATCGACTCATGAAGGGGCCGTTCGACACAGCAATTACGCGCGAGAAGGCCGTCGCGTGGAAGGTCTGCCCGGCCTCGATTCTCAAGGTTCTCAAGGGAGGCGTGGTGCGCGGCTTGGCCGGCCATCGAATCCGCTCGGGACTTCAGGCCGACGGCCTCGCCCACCTGGCGCCGCGCATGTTTCGCGAGCAGCTGGGCCGCGTCGCCGATGAGCCGGGCATCGCGCTCGACCGCAAAGACGCCGAAGACGAACACCAAAGCTCCGCCGTAGCGGTCTGACCCATGGCCGACCCGCGCAGGATCATCGATTTAACCGAGGCCGACTTGGAGGCGCTCGTTGAGCGTTGCATCGACGCCGCGCTCGCCGAAATGCAGCCGGCGCCGGCACCCGCGCTGCTCGATCGCCAAGGCCTCGCCCGTGCCCTGAGCTGCTCGACCAAAACGCTGGATCGGCTGCGCAGCGAGCCGAATTTCCCCGAGTCGCCGCTCTACGACGCGCCGCGCTTCGAGCTGGCGTTCGTGCTGGCGTGGCTTCGAGCCCGCAACGGCCAAGGTTTGCGCGCGATCGAGGGGGGCCGGAAGTGACGCCTGCTCACCTGCACGACGTGCGAGCACAAGGAAACATTGGGGCGAGGTTTCTCTCGAAGAAACCTGGACAAGGCCCGGAACAAGGGAAAGCACTGGCCCTAGTCGTTGATTCTCAGGCTTTCGAGCGAAGCGAGGAACGCCGCAACCAACACGAAGCCTTCTACGCGTTCTTGGACAAGCTTCCCTTCGAGGTTGAAGCCGCACAAATGCGGGTGATTTGGAAGCTGCTCGCCCGTGACCCGCTAGAACTCAAACGAGCTGAAGCTCTTGCGATCTGTCCGCCGCTTCGTTCACCCCACTCGAGCGGCTACAAACGTTTCTACTGCAAGCGCTTTAAGCTTTGCAACTATTGCCCGGAGCGCCGAGCAACGAAGCAAGCCGGCGCTTTGATCGAAGCCGCGACGAGCTTCAAGGCGCCGTGCGCGGTGCTGCTCACGTGCCCCACGGCGGGGCTGCTCGGCCTCGGGCTCGAGATCACGCGGATGCGTCGGGCGCTCCGCCGCATCACGCGGCTGGCCTGGTTCGCGAAGGTCGTCAAGGCGGGCGTGCTGGCGTTCGAGTGCCCGTTGGGCAAGGGCGCGCGGCATTGGCACCTCCACGCGCACGGCGTCGTTGACGCTGCCGGCCTCACCCCGGCTTTTGAAACGCGCTGTAATCGCGAGTGGAAGGCCTCCACGGGCAACGCCCGCGCCCGCTTCGGCTTCGAGCCGGTGCGAAGCGTCCCCAGCCTGGTGAGCTACGCGTTGAAGTTGGGCGACCGCCCGAGCAGCTGGGCTCCGGCGCTCGGCGCGATGACGGACGAGCAGCGCGCCCGGCTCGACCAAGCGCTGACGGGCCGGCGAATGACCGCGTCCTGGAGGGCCCGCTAGATGCCGCGGTCCCTGCTGCACGCCGTGGCCGCGGCCAAGACGAAGTCTTACGGACCTAGGTCCGTAGCGAAGCCGAGCGGCCGCGCGCGGCGCTCGCCCGACCAGATGCAGGCCTTGCGCGACGCGATCTACGCGCTGGCCAAGGTCGACCACCCGATGACGATCCGGAGCTTGTTCTACCGGCTGGTGACGTCGGGCGTCGTCGAGAAGACGGAGCAGGCCTACAAGGGCGTGGGGCGTGTGGCGACGGAGATGCGCCGGGAGTGCGACCTGCCCTTCGAGTGGTTCGAGGACGGCACGCGCTGGATGCGCAAGAGCGTGCGCTACTCGGGGCTCGAAGCCGCGCTTGAGCGTACCGCGAGCTTCTACCGGCGCGAGCTTTGGTCGGAGGCGGACGTGCACGTCGAGGTGTGGGTCGAGAAAGACGCGGTCGCTGGCGTCGTGTTCAACGTGACCGACCAGTACGACGTGCCCCTGATGGTGTGCCGCGGCTACCCGAGCGTGTCGTTCCTGCACAACGCGGCCTCGACCATCGAAGGGTGCGGGAAACCCGCGTTTCTGTACTACCTGGGCGACAGGGACCCGTCCGGGCTGGACATCAGCCGGTGCGTCGAGGACGGCATTCGCGAATTCGCGCCGACGGCGGACGTCACGTTCGAGCGCCTGGCCGTCACCTTGGAGCAGATCGCGCTCTACGAGCTGCCGACGCGGCCGACCAAGTTGACCGACTCGCGCTCGAGGGGGTTCGAGGGCGAGAGCGTGGAGCTGGACGCCATCCCGTCCGGCGAGCTTCGCGGCATCGTCGAGCGCGCCATCGTGCAGCACGTGGACGCCGAGCACGTCCGCCGGCTCGAAGTCGTCGAGAAAGAAGAACGGGCGACGCTGGCGCAGATGGCGAAGCGGCTGCCGGCCAACCTCGGAGCGCAACCGTGAACGAGCTAACCCCTAAACGGCACCTTCGACCGCTTGACGATGCGCTCGGCGTGCTTCGGATCGAAGCCGGCACTCTCGAGCAGCAAAATGGCCGCCAGCGCACCCGACTTGGAATCGTGCGTCGGGCCGACGATGATCTCGTCGATCTCCGGGGGCGGCCGCTTGCCGGGGTTCAGGGGAATCTCGACGTAGGGAATCAAGCCGCGTTTTTCGGTCGCTCGAGTTTTCAAGGTCTCCCGCCGGAAGGCACCCGCCAGCGCCACGTAGCGCCACTCTGCCTCTTCGCGGAAACGGTGATTTTTCACCCTCAGCCAGTGCTGGGCCAGGCGTCGCAAGGTCAGGATCATCCCGTCCGCCCAGATTCGTTCGGTCGGAGCCTGCTCGCGGAACTCGGTCGCGTAGCGTTCGACCGTGCTCAACGCGGCGAGCAGCTCGGCCTTCATCTCGCGCAGAGCCTTTGCGCGGTCGTATTCGCAGGGGACGAGCATCGCCCCCACGGCGACTTTGTTCTCGTTCTCGGGTGTGCTGGCGACGAAGCGCAGCCCGACGGCGTACCCGCCGCCGCGGTTGCCGTACGCGCGCCACTGACCGAGGTCGTCGCGCTTCGTAGAAAACGACGCGATGAAGATGTCGCGAGTGTTCGCGTTAATCGTCGGGT
>JAYUYU010000226.1:0-15926 GCA_043752365.1 Myxococcales bacterium
ATAGTGCCGGCGCCAAAGCGGCGCGTTTTGCAGATGTGCTCGATCAGCTGCAGAAACGAGAAATGCATTTCGGGCCCGGTTCGCGGATCGCCGACGCGCTGGCCGTCTAGCGCAACGAACATGGTTCCGTCGAGTCTACCGTCCAGCCAGGCGTCGCCCAGCTCGTCCGGCGTGACCGCGAAGGGCGCAAACCCGGTCGCCGGCTTGGAGCAGAAGAAACCAAAGCCTTTAGCCAGCTCGTCGGGGACGAGGTTGCGGTAGGTCCAGTCGTTCAAGCACACCAGCAGCCTCACGTGCGCGGCGGCCGTGTTGGCGCGCGTGCCTTGCGGGGTATCGCCCAGCACCACCGCCAGCTCGGCTTCGAAGTCGAGCCCGTAGGTGGCGTCGACCAGTTGAAACGGCGTGCGAGGACCCAGTAGGTCGGAGGCGCCGCCCTGGTAAACGAGCGGATCGCTCTCGAGCGTTGGCGGCGGCGCTGCGCTGCGGGCGCGACGCACGAGGCGCACGTGGTTCAGGTAGGCGGAGCCGTCGATCCACTCGGCGGCGCGTGGCAGCGGCGCCGCGAGCGTGCTGACATCGAGCTCGAAGGCGGCTGGGGTGCCTTTGTCGAGCTCCAGAGCCAGCCGTTGCAGCGATGGCAAAGTGCGCTCCCAGTCGTCGA
Organism: Myxococcales bacterium; assembly: GCA_043752365.1. GTDB lineage: Bacteria > Myxococcota_A > Polyangia > Polyangiales > Polyangiaceae > PMG-095. The sequence continues at coordinate 662 of JAYUYU010000226.1, forward strand.
GCGCTGCGCGCAGGCTGCCGGCGGCTGCGCGCGCGTCGATGGCGCGGGTGCCATCGGCGCTGACCACGAGCAGGCGGCCGTCTGGCGACCCGTCGCGCAGCGTGGCCAGCCGCATAGCTTACTCGCCGCTGAGGGCCAGCGAGGCGTCGAGCAGCTCGACGAACGAGCTGGGGCGGAAGCTTTCGCGCACGGAACCGAACGTTTGCGGGCTGCCCATCATGGGTACCGGACGCGCGACGACTTCTGGCCCCTCGACGGCCGGTGCCGAGTTGAAGGTGGGCACGATTTCGGGGCTAGCCGCGCCGGGCTGGACCGACGGGTACTGCGCAAGCGACTCGGGGGGCGGCGCAATGTCGTCCTCCTGGCGGCGCCGATGCGCTTCGAGCTCGTCGAGAGCCTCGGCCGGGGGCTGGAGATTGGCATCGTAGCCGCCAACCAAAATTGGCCCGGGCAGGGCGGCTTCCAGCTCTTCGACTCGAGCGGGCTCGGGAAGGTCGCTGCCTTTGTGCTCGGCGAGCTCCAAGCTTGGTCCGCGGGCCTCCTCGAGCTCGATGGTTTGGCCGAGTTGTTCAGGAGTCGGGCCACTGGTGGCGATGCCCGATTCAGCGCGCGTCGGAATATCGAGCTCGCTGCCGAGCAGGGCGTCGACGTCCGAGGCGGGCGGCGCGGCGATGCGGGTTTGGAGGGGCGCAGCTTGCCGGCCAGACTCGGGCGGGGGCGTCTTGAGCGGTACCTCGCGCTCGGCCTCGATTTGCTCGGCAGCCGCTGCCAGCGCCTCGTCCATGGTCGAGGCGACGCGCTGCGAAGATGCTGGGGCCGGCTCTTCTTCGTCCTCGAAGTCGATGTCGACGTCGGTCGCGCCAGGCGGGGGCGTGCCTTCGATCACCTCGACCAGATCGTCTTCCGAAAGCTCTTCGGTGCCGATGGGCTCGGCTTCAGCCGCAATGGCGGCAACCGTGACCTCGGGAGCGGGCTCGCGCGTCGCCGTAGTGACCCGCACCTCGGAGACCTCCGAGTCGAGGCCGAACGCGTCGTCGATGGGCGGCGGTAGAGGCGCCTGGCCCGTCGACAACGAAACCAGCGGAATGGGCTCGGAGTCGGGCGCTTGCGACGCCGAGATTTCCGCGACGGGCGGCACGCTGTCGAACGGGATATCGACGTCGATCGGCACGGGCGACGGCTCCGGCGAGGCTCCCAGCAGGTCGTCCACCGATTGGTCGAACGAGGACGGCGCGGGCCCCGCGAAAGCTGGCGCAGGCGGCGCGAAGGTTGGCGTTGGCGGCGCGAAGGGCGCGGGCGGGGCCTCTACTGCGGGCGGCGCCGCGTAGGCGACGGGCGGCGCACTGTGGGGGCGCGAGGCATTCTTTTGAATGCGCTCCAGCAAACCCTGCAGCTTCGAAATCCGTTCTTGGACGCTCACGAAACCCCCGTGGTGTTTTGCAGGCGAGTCAAAGCGTCGCCGTAGCTGACGCCTGAACCAAGCCAGGCGCTCACCTTGCTCGCGCTCGCCGCGCTGGTCAGTAGAAAGCGAACTTGGCGGTCATCGCGTCCGAGCTTCACGGCGTGGCAACCACGCCCGAAAGCCCGCTGCATGGCGCCCTCCAAGACCGCGCCGAGCAGGCGATCGAGCTGCTGGCCAAAGGGACCGCCTTCGACGGTCAACACCAGCGCACGGCCCCAGCGCTCGAGCCCGAGCGAGCCGAGCCCGAGCACGGCAAGCTCGCCGCCCAGGTGCTCGAGCACGTCCTCCATGGACGCGCTGGCTGTGCTGTCGCCCAGCCGGTCGGCGATGCGTCGGCCAACCGTGGTGCCGAGACGGCGCCCAAAGTCGGAGAGCGCTTCGTCTCCTGCTGCGCGGCATAAATCGACGAGCGCGTCTGCGGGAACGAGAACGTGCTCGCCTCCGCAATCCACGCGACCTCGGACGAGGTCGAAGCTGACGGAACCTGAGGGGTTGAAGCGAGTCGCCATCGGTGGTCGCGCGGGGCGCTGAAGAGGCCCTGTTCGCAGAGCTACTAGTATAGGGCGCGGGCCCCACAAACTGTCAATTCTTGTGGGTTTTTCCGTGCGCCGAGCCCCCGGCCGGTGGAACATTCGGGTGCGCGCATGGCCGACCCCGTACCCAGACTTTCCCAGGAGCTCCGCGCCGCGCTGGGGCGCTTTGACGGGGCCGGGGCCGAGCAAGTGCATCGGTTACAGCTGAGTTTGGCTCGGCTTCTGCTGGGCCACGCGCCGCCATCGGCCCCTGGTCAGCTTGCGCTAGCACTCGATTTCGTCGAGGGGCGGGCTTCGCCCGCTGCGCTTCATGAAGCGCGGCAAGACTGCTGGACTTATGTGGGCTCGCTTGCCTGCGGCTGTTCGGTCGCCGACTCGGCGTCGGTCCACGCCATCATGACGTGCTTGGAAACGGACGACGGGGCTCATTCGCCCCTCAGCCTTGCGGAGCAAGTGGAGCGGAGCCTGCGCTGCGGCGCAGCCGAGGCCGAAGTGCTCGCCGTCCTGCGCGGCGGGCAATTGGTTTAGAGTGTGCGTGTCATGAGCAGGCTTGGCGCGCTCGGGGGCTCGATCTTCGCGAGCCTGCTGTTGTCCAGCCTGTCCTGGCAGGCGAACGCGCGTCCGCCCAAGCGCGATCGCCCGCTGCTGTTCGGCGGACCCGTGGCGCGGGCCAAGGCGCCCGTGCAGCTAGATCCACGGCTTCCGACCGGTGTGGACTTACCTGCGGCGGAGGCGCGCCCGCACGCCGCAGCTTCCCTTTGCTCCTTCTCGAGGCCGGTGTGCGTGCACGCGACGTCTGCGGAGGCGGTGCCGGTGCTAGCCGAAGCCTTGCGAGCGCTCGAGCAGGGCTACGAACGCAGCGTGCTGGCGCTGCGCCTGCCGTCGCCGCTGGCTGATGCGGGCGCTGGCGGAAGCGACGCGCTGGATTGGTATTTGGCGGTAGAGCCTGGCGAATTTTCGGCCGTCGCAGAGGCGTTGCTACCGGGGCGAATGGATGCGGCGCCCGTATTTTGTCGCGGGGCGGTGTCGCACGGCGCGCTGCTCGAGCGCCAAGCGGCTTTGTGTGTCGGTGAAGCTTTGGCTGGCGCGCTCGACGCCGGCGAGTCGCCCAGCGCTCGTCGTGCGTTCGCGCTCGAGCTGTGGTGGATCACAGGCACCAAAACCTCGCTCGACGTGCAGGTCATCGACGACGCTCAACGCCATCCGGAGGCGCCGTTGGCGTTCGACGGCGAGCCCGATCAGGCCGCCGTGGGGCGCTTCGCCATGCTGCTCGAGATGCTCGAGACGACGCGCAGCGCGGCTTCGCCCGGCGTGCTGAGCGCGAGCGTGCTGTCTGCAGCCGCCAGCCGCACGCCGGTAGCCGCGGCTGCTTTCGGCAACGAGCCGGACGTCTTCGACGTGCTTCGGCACAGCGTCGAGGAAGAGCTGCCGCGCTACGCCGACTTGATGGTCGACTTTGCCCTACGGCGTTCGCTCGCGGGAGATCGCGATGACGGGACGCGGTTGCCCACGTTGGCCTTCGCCGGCGGCTTCGCGCGCCCGCATTTCGACTGGGTAATTCCGTTCTCGACATTGCCGCGTCGCGTGCTCTCGGGCACGCCAATCGCGCCCAGCGGCAGCCAGCTCATTTGGGTAGATCTAGACAATGCGCCACACGGAGCCGCCATCGGCTTTCACGCGGAGTGGGAAGCGCCGGTGGCGTTTCAGTGGCGCATTTGGGTTATCGACCGCGACGGGCTCGACGTTCGTCGCATCGAAGTGCCATTGCTGGAGCGTGCTCTCGAGGCGGATGCGAGAGTGCTGCGCTTAGACGGCGCCAAGGCGTTGATCATCGCGGGCGTCAACCTGGGGGGCGTCGACTTGGCTCACCCGTTCGATCCGGATATTCGTCCGTTCGAGCCAAGTGCATGCACCGTCTACTTAGTCGCGATGTAGGCTGCGGGAAGCCGCTGCTGGGGCCTGGTGCGCGCGCTGGTTTCAAGACGAAGCACTAACGCGCCGGCGGCGGGCTCGTGCTGCCAGCAGCAGCACCGCCGTGCTCAGCCATCCGGCAGCGTGGGCGGGCGGCCCGAGCTGGCAGCCGCCGCGCGGTAGCGGTGTTCCTTCCGCCAGCCAGCGATCCGTCCCGATCGGAATTTCTCGGCGGGCGAGCAGTTGGCCGTCGAAGGACAAGCTGAGGCGCATGCGTGCTCCACCGCTGTCTGCGGGCGCGGTCACCTCGAAGCCGTACAGGCCCGGACCGATGCGCGTGGGAGCCCGCGACAAGCTACCGCCCGCTACCGCAAGCTCCAGCCTTCGTTCGTCGAAACCGTCGGCGATCTGATCTCGGGGATCGCGCAGCTCCAGCATGCCTTGCAACGGTTGCCTTCGGTCGGGGTGCGCGAATGACGCGGCCAGCACGATGCGGCTCGCGCTGCTGGGCACGCGATGAATTGGCGAATCCTCAGCGATTAGCGCGGCCAGGGTACCCCGCAAATCGAGCTCGCCCGGTCCGGCTTGCTGCTCGTCCAAAACGGTGCCGCTTGGCTGGCGGGCACCTGCTTGCAGCAGCGCGCGCAGTTGAGCTTGCGTCAGCTCCGGCCGCCGCTGCAGCAACAGCGCGATGGCGCCGGTCACGAGTGGCGCCGACATGGACGTGCCGCTCGTCACGGCGTGCTGGCGATCGTCCGTCACGAAGCATTCGTAGTCGGGCATGCCGCAGCGACCTTGGCTCGCAAACACGCCCACGCCGCCGTTGTTACGCGGATCGGCCGCGCTGGACATGGCGCCGATTACGTACATGCCAGGAGCGATAATGTCCGGCTTCATGGCGCCGAGCGCGTTGGGGCCAGCCGCGCTGAACGTAGCGGTGCCATCCAGCTCGGCCAGCATGTCGCTGCCGTCGGACGCGCCGACCAAGAACGGCCTGCCCTTCGTGTCGCGCCAATGGTTGCGATTCACCGTGGCGCCCACGGCAATCAAGTCGGGGTGCGAGGCCGGAATATTGATCGTGCCCTGCTTCTCGCCCCGCGGCAGCAGTACCCCAACGCTGCGGTCCGGCGACGCGCCACCGCTCGACTGCACCCACAAATTTGCGGTGCCGTGCCCGGAAAGGCGCAACGTAAACACGGCGCCGGGCGTGAAGTCTCCGGAGATGACGACGACTGCGTTGTGCGGTCCCACCTTGATCTGACTAGTGTCGTCGGTCGGACCGTTGAACACCGTGCCGTCGTAGCCGGTCGCGGCGAGCGTGGTCGATTCGCCCGGTGCGACGTCCGGAATCCAACTTTCGCCGTCGTGATCAACGGCGATTGACAGCTCGTCACCCGCGCGAAAGCCGAGCCACACGTAGGCGGTGCCGCCGCGCGTGGCGCCGAGCGCCTCGGTGGGCGTCATCAGCGGCACTTCGACCGGGCTGTCGCGCGGCACGTGGACTTCGGTGTGAATGCCGAAGGGCTCGGGCTGGCCTGCGCCGATGCCGCTGTACAGCGTGCCGCTGTTGCCCGCCGCGACCACGATGGACCGACCGGGATGCCCGGGGCCGACGAAGCTGGCCAAGCCCTGCTCGAGCGGCGAGCCGCCATCGTGCGTGCCAAAGTCGCTGCCTAGGCTCAAGTTGACTACCGCCGGCATGCCCAACTGCTCGGCTTGCTCGAAGATGAAGCGCGTAGCCTGAATGATGTCGGCGTCTTGGATTGCGCCGTCCCCCGCGCGGCTGACGCGAGCCCCGAAGATAGTCGCCTCGGGCGCGACACCAATGTAGCGCGGAGTCTTGCCGCTCAGGCCGTTGCCCGCCGCCAGGGACGCCACGTGCGTGCCGTGGCCGAAAGTGTCCGTCGGCTCGTCGCCGGTGATGCCGTTGGCGAGCACGGCGTCGAGGTCTTCGTTGCTGTAGATCGCGCAATCCGTGTCGCCCGTGCAGCCGTACTCGGCTTCCAGCTCTGGTTGCCGATCGCCCGCTGGCCTCGAGAAGTCGAGCAAGTAGCGCACACGCGACTTGCCGTCGGCGGTTTGCAAATCAGGGTGACCGATATCGATGCCAGTGTCGACGATGCCGACCACCACGCCGAGCCCGGTCAGCCCCGTTTCGTTCTTGAATTCGCTGCCGCGGATCCACTTGTCCGCTTCGTCGAGCAAGACGTGGCGCGGCGGAGCCCAGTGGAGCAATACTTGCGGGTGGTCGTTGGTAAAAGGTGCAATGGCGTCGGCCGCCAGCCAGAGCGGCCGGTAGCGGCCACCGACCAACAGCTCGGCAAAGCCCGAATCAGACGGGTACTCGGCCAGTACGGCCACGCGTCCCCCGCTCGCGCCCAGCAGCGCTCGCGGCAAGGTGTGCGTACCTTGGCGCTGCAAGCTGCGTAGCGCGCTGCCCAACTCCAGCTGCGCGACGGCGTGCGTTGGCGCTACCCAAGCGGCAAACCCGAAGGCGACGCTGGTAAGCGCCGAGCGAGCGTAAAAAGCGAGGCGAGAGCGCGAGGGCATGCGTTCACATGGGCGGAACGATGTGCTTCTTGGGTGGCCGGGCTTCGGACTTGTCAGCGTACAGCGCAAAGCGCCGCGTAAGCTCGCCGCGCAAGTCCTGAAACGGCACGATTTGATCGACTACCAGCTCGCTGGCAAGCTTCGTCAGGTTGACGTCTTCGCGGTACTCGTTGCGCAGCTTCTCGACAAAGGCGTCGCGCTCCGGCCCGGCTGGTACCTCTTGGATTTTGTTGTAGTAAACCGCATTCACCGCGGCCGGCGCGCCCATCACGGCAATCGACGCGGTCGGAAGCGCGAGGCAAGCGTCGGGCTCGAAGGCGGGGCCACACATTGCGTACAAGCCGGCCCCGTAGGCCTTGCGCACGATGACCGAGATTTTTGGCACCGTGGCCTCGCTGACGGCGGCGATCATTTTGGCGCCAGCGCGAATGATGCCTTGGCGCTCGACCTTGGTGCCAATCATGAAGCCGGGCACGTCGGCCAGGTACAACAGCGGCACGTTGAAGGCGTCGCACAGCCAGATGAAGCGCGCCGCCTTGTCGGCGCTGTCCACAAACAGCACGCCGCCCAAATGCTTTGGTTGGTTGGCGACGATGCCCACCACGCGCCCGTCGATGCGCGCAAAGCCGGTCAGAAGCTCGCGCGCGAAGCGCGGCTTCAACTCCAAAAAGCTTTGCTCGTCGACGATGGCAACAATGACCTGCTTCATGTCGAAGGCCTTGTTCTCGTCGGCGATTACCACTTCGCTGATGGGCTTGGCGTCTGCCGCGACGGGCTTGGCCTCGGCCGCGGGCGGCTTTGCTTCGAAGCTTTGTGGAAGGTACGACAGGTAGCGTTTCGCGAACGCGATGGCTTCGTCCTCTGTCTTGACCAACAGGTCGCCGCAACCGGAGATTTCGGTGTGCATTTTGGCGCCGCCCAGCTCTTCCAGGCTCACCTTCTCGCCAATGACCATCTCGGCCATGCGCGGTGAGCCAAGGTACATGCTGGCGTTGCCGTCGACCATCACTACCACGTCGCAAAACGCTGGAATGTACGCGCCGCCCGCCGCCGAGGGCCCGAACAGCAAGCAAACCTGCGGGACGCGGCCGCTAAGCGCGACCTGATTTTTGAAGATGCGTCCGGCGCCGCGGCGGCCCGGAAACATTTCGACCTGATCGGTGATGCGGGCACCGGCTGAATCCACGAGATACAAGAGTGGGCAGCCCAGGCGTTGCGCGGTTTCTTGCACGCGCAAGATTTTTTCGACGGTGCGCGCGCCCCACGAGCCGGCCTTGACCGTCGAGTCGTTGGCCATGATGGCCACGTTGCGCCCCGCCACGTGCCCGACGCCGGTAATGACACCATCGGCCGGCAGCTCGTCCGCGAGCGTGTTCGCCAGCGTAGCGTCTTCGACGAAGCTGCCTGCGTCCGTCAACCGCGCGATGCGTTCGCGTGCGAACAGCTTGCCCTGCTCCGCGTTCTTCTGATGGTACTTGAGGGCGCCGCCAGCTTGGGCCCGCTCACGCAGCGCCCGGAGGTCGGAATCATCCATGCTCTCGAAGGCTAGCCTGGAGCTCAGCCTTCGGCGATCAGCTTTCGTACCAACTCTTCAATCTCCCGCAGCCGCGGCGTGCTGTAGCCGATCAGGACGTCGCGAACGTTGCCCTGCTTGTCGATTACGAACAGCGTGGGCAGGGCGTAGGCGCGGTAGGCCCTCAGCATTTGCCCGCTCGAGTCGCTGGCTAGCGGGTAGCCCATCCCCACTTCACCCGCCGTGCGGCTCGCCACGTCGACCGGGTCGGTCGTGACGCCCAGCACCGTGACGCCCTGGGCGGAGTAGCGGTCGTGCCAGCCGTTGAGCGTGGGCGCCATGACGTGGCAGACACCGCACCAGCTGGCCCAAAACTCCACCACGACGACTCGACCTTTGAGCCCCGGCAAGCTGGGCGTCAGGCTGCCCTGCACCGTGTCTAGAGAGCCGAAATCGGGCGCGCGCGAACCGACGTAGTTCTTGCGCATCAGCTCGTCGTCGTTGGGCGCGGCTTCGAGCACGACCGCGAACAAGCGAGTCTCGCCGCCCCGCAACACCCCGAGGCTGACGCGTGCGCCGGCCGGCGACTTCATGACGTGCTCGCGCAGCTCCGTGGGGCGCGCCACGTTGTCGCCGTCGATGCTCAGCACGATGTCGCCGCCCGCGATGCCGGCGCGCTCGGCGGGCGAGCCGCGCATGACGCTGCGGATCAGCACGCCTGCGGCTCCGCCGTCGCGTTGGGCGAGCTCCACACCCAGCCAACCCGGCAAGCCTAGCGTGGGCATGCTCGTGGCGTCGTTCGACGCCGCTAACGTCGCGGGCGGCGCCTCGCTGGGCTGCGCGGTGGGTTGCGCTGCACTGGACGCGCCAGGCACGGCTCCGCTCGCGCCCGAACATGCGCTGAGCGCCAAGTAAGCGAGCGGTGCTAGACGGATCCTCATAACGCGCGACGCGCGACGGCAGCGCGAACGTGCCCTCGTGGTACCATGCGCGCCCCGTGCGCGCAGCTTCCGCCTTACTCCGCGGTGTATTCCTTGCCGCCGCTTTCGCGTTGCTAACCGGCGCCTGCGCGGCGTCGGTCCGCGGCACGCCGATCGGCATGTCCGACGCGGTGCCCGACCCTCCGGCGCCGCCCCAAGCCCGGGCTACGCGCGCGGTCTGGCCGGACTTTGCGGCTGCCCTAGCCTGGCCGGAAGCTGCGCCGGCCTCCGTTGCCCTGGCGCATCGCCGTGACGGTACGCTCATTCATGTGCGGGTCGAGCCGGCGTTCCTCGCTGCCTACCGCGAGCTCGCGGTCGAAGCGGGCATGCCCGAAGGTGCCCGAGTGGTCGCCTGGCACGAGGCGCCCAGCGGCGCGGTGCTGGGGGGCTACTTGCTCGCGAAGCGCAGCGGCGCGTGGGTAGCGCTCGAGCTCAACGCGAACGGCGAAGAGGTCCTTGGCGACCACTCCCGCTGTGTGCGTTGTCACGACATGGCGCCCACCGACCACTTGTTCGGCAAGCCCTCAGCACCCCCTCCGACGCCAGTCAGCTCGGGGGAATCGATCCCGGCGACGCCGCGTTGAACCAAGCAGCTGGCGCTCAACGTTGTCTGGCCACAAAGTGCAAAGACCCGGCGAGCAGGCTCGTCGGGTCTCAGGCACTCAGTCTAAAAAGTAGAAGAGAAAGAGAAGCTTCTAAGGAAGCAGCAAGAAACTAAGCAGAAGTAAGGAAGTGCCCGAAGGCGTAAGCAAAGTGACCAAGGGGTACAGCCCGAAGGTCGACAACCCCTTAAGCAGTCTCCGTGCCAGTTCCACTGCCGTAATAGAAGAGCAGCAGTTTCGGCTACTTCGAAGCATCTCGCCGCGGGCGGCCTACATTCGGCGAGTTGATCCCTGGCTGGCGTGTCACGCCCCCCGCCTCACTCTGAAAACATTTCAGAGTCAATTCCAGTAGTGCAGCACTTCCCGGCACGGCCGATCGCCCTACCTAACACCAACCGGCCCGCCGCCCCGCAGAGCCTCGGCGGCGGTGCACAAGCGTAGCGTCCCCGCGCGTTTTCCTCTCGCATCTTTCGACGCCGTGCTATCAACCGCGTCCCCAACGCACCCGTAGCTCAGCTGGATAGAGCATCGGACTACGAATCCGAGGGTCGCTTGTTCGAATCAAGCCGGGTGCGCCAAGACTGAAAACCCATCGTTGGATGGGTTTTTGGTGGGTGGGTGGAAGCGAAAGGAAGCCGCGCGCGGTGCCTGGCGTGCCGCGCTGCGCCGCGACCGTGACGACTCGCGATGGAGGGTTCAGGGTGAGTCGCGACAACCGCGTGGCGCGTCTGGCTGTCGTGCGCGCTGTTAGCGGCACCCCCTAAGTGCGCGTGCCGCGGGGGTGCTTGCTCCCGACCGCGCACCGATTGTCGACGATCGCAGGGAAGTTCCGTCGCGCCACGGCCCGCGGGAAAGGCGCAACACCCTGCCGCCACTGGATGCCAAGCTCTTTGATTCCGCGCAACGAGGCTGCAAGAAGGGAGATCAAGCAAGCTGCGTCAAGCTGGGGCGGTGAGGGGAGCGGTTTTCAACAGATGGCAAACGGGCAGTCGCGTTGTTTGTCAAGGCCTGCGAAGGAGACGAGGCACTAGGCTGCTACAACGCTGGCGATGCCTATCGCGCAGGGCGCCACGTCCTGCGGGACGACGCCCAGGCGCGTCACTTCATCTGGCGTGCGTGTTCGTTGAAAGACCCAGTGTCGTGTCATGCCTACGCGAAGATGCTGTCTACGGGCAGCAATAATCCCCGCGATGCGCGCCAAGCGCTGGAGCCATTCAGACGCTCGTGCAGTGCTGGCTATGCTCAGTCCTGCGCGGAGGCAAACCGCTTGCGTCCGCGGCGCCGCTGAGGGTCTTCTTCGGCTGCGCGAGCGCGGGTGAAGGCGGCCTCTCTGGCGTTAGGTCCGGGAGAGGCCGACGACCCAACGACCAACGTCAGCGGGATCCCCCAGCTGTCGCACGGCCCTCGCCTCGAGCTTCACGCCTGCGTCGAGTAGGCGCGCGACGAGTGCGCTATACGGACGCGGCACGTAACCGGCCTTTTCGCCGCCTGCGACGATCTTGGTCGCGTGAGTGTCGAACTCGTTCGTCGGCTCCCGTTCGAGCGCGAGCAGCTCGCCCGCACGGATGTGCGCCGCGCCTGCATGCTTCTTCATGCCCGCGAGGCGGACAACCAATGGGGTCTGTAGATCGTCCGTTTCTGAGCGCGGTTCGAGCAGCTCGATGCGATCGGTCATTTGAATGCCGCCGCTACGGGCGAGGACCTCAAGCGCGTTGTCCGTCTGCAGAACGCCCCAGGATTGCATGATGCGATCGAAATCGCGCCGCTTTGGCGAAGGAATTCGTTGCGCAAAGGTCGCGAAGAGATAGCTCGACCGGAACGGGGAGCTGAACTCCCGCTCTTCGGGGAATTCGGCGAGGAGGCGAAATCCCTTCTGCTTGGCCTTGTCGATCTCGTGACCGTAGGCGAAGGCGTAGCCAGATGCATCGCGCCAGAGTTCGCCAACTACCCGCCTGGTGCCGTCGTCCGGCTCTCCCCAAACCACCCAGAGCCGATCGATGCTCGGACCTAAGTCAGCCCCTCGAGCCATCGAAGCCGCTGGTGCAGCACCCGAAGGGCGAATTGCTTGCGGTGCTGTGGAAGCCATGATGACGGGACCGTAGGTAGGAGCGCTTCGAAAGTAGCCATCCCTTTTGCGAACGCGGCAACCCAAGGGCGGACATTGTTGCGCCACTCGGGCCAGGATGAGATCTCCCGAACTACCTGTTCAAGCCTGATCGGCTCGGCGCCGTCCCCGAAACCGCTGGGGCAGCCGGCGACGTAGCGCGCCAGTTTTTCGGGTGGACAGGTAGCTTCCTCAAGGTGCCGGTTACCGTCCAAGAGTTCAGCTCCGAGGCACGAGGCGGGGTCGTACATAGGTGCCAAACGTGCCTTCCCGGCGCCGCTGGGCTCAATGATGCCCCAATTTTCCTGATGCCGATCGCCGTTTCCAATCCATGCATCGAAGGCAATCATTCGAGCAAAATCGACCAGTAGCGAGGAGCCCTCACCACCACTGGCGAACTCTAACACCGACCGAACGCGGCTCACTGTCTGGTCCCACTTGCGGGCTGCGTCATATTCCGCGTCGTCTCGGCTCATGCACGCAGACCCGAGCGTCAGCTGTTCACGATCTCTGTCGAGGAAGAGCTCGACCGCCAATCCCCGTTTCTCGACGTCGCCCTCCTTCCAAACGCAAGCGGAGCCGAGCGCGGCGGTCACGCCCACGTCGTCCGCTAGCCGAAGCATGAGCGCTACTTCGAGCGGTTGGTCTCGTCCATCGTCGCTAGAAGAAGCGGGAGCATCGCTTGATCCTTGGGGGCCCCCTACGTGGAGTCAGCGCCGCCCGTCGCGCTCTCAGCGTTTCACGGAGCCGGGGTGGGATGGCCTTCGGTGTTACTCGTCGCAGGGAGCGCCGCTGGCGGCGTGCCCGACGCTCCTGCACAGGGCTCGTCGGGCAAGAACTTGCGCACCGTATTGCCGCTCGGATCGCTCTCGACGATGCGCGGCAGAAACTCATCGCCGGTGAACGTTGCCGTGACCCAGTACTTGCGGCCTGCCCTCGCTGGGATGAGGAAACGAATCGGCTTCATGGTCTCGTAGTTGTGCTGTTCGGTGTTCGCGAGCGTTGCCGCCAGGCCTGTACCGAGGCCGGCCCGTTTTGCCTTCTTCTCGCCCCAAATGAAGTAGGACTGCTCGTACTTCACCGTCAATTCGCGGCAGCCAACGCCCACGAAGAATTGGCTGGAAGAATTCCCACCGCGGGCCGATGGTAGCGGGAAGCCGTCAACCTCCAAGGCGCGCGCGCTCGAATCGAGCGTCACCAGCGCCAGCTGATTGGCAGGCAGCGCTGGGGCTCGGTAGGTCTTCATGCATCCCGTGGCGCACAAGCTCCAGATTGCCATTGAAGCAAGCAAGATCCCGCCGCGCACCGTAACCTGATTGATTCTCGTCATGGCTCTCCCGGAGCGAGACACGGCCTAGTCAGTCTCGGGCTGCCTGATCTTCGGTTGGGCGGTGCCGACGGCCGCGAAGTATCGGCGACCGCAGACCTTTGACCGTGCTCGACCGCCAAACCCCAAGCGATCAGACCGATTCCGATAGCAGCAGGGATGAACACGCCCGTGCAGAACGCCGCCTTGTCGTCGGTGCGCTCACCGCACTTCGGCACCCCCAGCGCGATGTTCAACGCCCCATACACGCCAACCGCGATGCCAGCATTTCTGTGAACGTTGCCAGGGTAGTCAATCGAGCTGATGTCGTCGCGCTTGACCTCGCACTCACCCCCGCTGTCTCTCGCGACGAAGATCGAATCCGCTGAGCCGCCGACGATACCCCCTTCGATCGGGCCCTCGTGGATGCGCGCGACGGTCGACGTCGTCGAGCACCCGATACACAAGAGCATTCCCAAGCCCAAGCCAGCAAACCCCCCGCAGTCGAGGCTCCTGTTCTTGTGAACCATCGCCGCAGGACAATATACAGCCGGCGGGAATCGCTCAACCCCATCTGGTGATGACCGGCGGTTGCCTTCCTCGGACTCCGCGCGCGCTACCCGGAACCTTCGCGACATTCGCAAAATGACTACTTCTCGCGCGACAATTCAGCGATCGCCTCGATGCACGGGATGCCGACCAGATCCTTCGGGCGACTGGCCTCTTGATTTGCAGCAGCTCGTCGAACCCAATAACCCGGAAAGAGACGCCCATCGAGTACATCCCTGCACTTTCGTCACGCCGCGCTCATCAGCGAAGTTCTAAATTCTTCTACCCGGGTGCGCCAGTAGACGAAAGCCCATCGTTGGATGGGTTTTGGTGGGTGGGTGGATGCGTCGAATCAGGGCCAGCCCGCTCCCCCCGCGCGGCCGAGCCTGAGGCTGCCTCAGCCCAGGCGGTGCGCAGCCGAGCACGAGGCCATGATGCTACTCCTGCCCGAATGCGTCGGTCGGCGCTAAAAGTCGAGGCCTCGTATCAGCACGGGCGTTGGGCTGGGACGGCCCCAGCAGTAGGCGTGCCCGTTGGCGATGGCGCAAGCGAGCTCTCCGCCGCCGGCATCGATCGCCGTCACGCGCCTACTTAGCCCGACCACCGGCGTAGGGGAGCGGCGCTCTTCCGCGGTGCTTCCGTCACCCACTTTTCCGCCGTGGTTCGTACCCCAGCAAAAAGCGGCTCCGCCTCGAATTGCACAGTTCCGCGCTGCGCCCGCGGAGATAGCGGACACGCCGGGAAGGTTGGGCAGCGTTACTCGTGTCTGTCAATTCTCGAATTGTCCCCCAGCTGCCCCATGGCGTTGTAGCCCCAGCAGTAGACGGTGTCGTTCTGCTATGGTCGGTTCATAGATTACGAAAAGCGCATGGCTCCACGTCCTCGCAGCGCCATGTCACGCCGATTGCGCGCGGCTGCCTCAATCGTCGCGACAATTGCGGCCAGGACTGCATGCGCGGCGGCGCCAGCGCCGGCGCTCAAAGACTGGATCCGCACCGAGCGCAAGCTCGTGTTCGCGGATGGCAGCCAGCGGCTTCGCCGATTTCGCGCAGGCGAGACGGCTTGGATGCCGGCTCAGTCGCACTCGGGTCACAACGTCGGCCGCACCCCGACTGACGCTTTGCTGATTGAGCTGAAGGGCGGTTGTAACTGATGCTCCGGCGGTTCGGCGCGGTGGCTGTCGGCTGGGGCGCGCTGACGCTTGCCGGTTCAGCAGACGTGACCGGCTGTTGCAGTGGCAATGAGAAGCGAGCCAGCCGTGCGCCATGGTGGCAAACACGTCCGACCGTCTTCCTTGATTCGGGTAGGGAGCCATTTTAATGAGCAGCATTCGGCCGGTGCAGCGGGCGACCGCGCAGGCGTGGACGCCGGAGGTGCAGGGGGTGACGGCGATGGGCCCGGCTCAAGCTGGCACTTGTGGGTGCTCGACCGCGCCAAGGCACATCTCTACGGCTACTCGCCCGAACAGCTCGAGGTGACGAACGGCGACGCGCCTGCCATCGATGTCACGCTGGCCGGCTTGCCCACGTTGACCGGCACGCAGATGGCCTTCGACGCTGCGGGCGACTTGTGGCTGAGCAATCTCGACTCCTATCGCTTCGCGGCCGCCGACTTGCGGCAAAGTGGTACGGCTCAAGTTACCGCCCTGCTGGCCGGCATCGGCGGTAACTACACGCGAGTCGCTTTCGACCCTGCCGGCAATCTTTGGCGTTCAACCTACACGTCGCCGCCGCTCACGCGCTTCGACGCGAAGGC
>JAYUYU010000227.1:0-6722 GCA_043752365.1 Myxococcales bacterium
CGACGTGCGCACCCCCGCCGAGTTCACAGCGGGTCACCTCCCCGGTGCGATCAACATTCCGGTGCAGCAGCTGGACAGTCGGCTCGGTGAGCTTCAGCCAAAGAGTACGGCTATTGTCGTGTACTGTCGGAGCGGCAGTCGTAGTGGCAACGCGGCCCGCATGCTCAAGAACGCGGGCTTCGCCGTCGTCCACGACTTGGGCCCGATGAGTCGGTGGTGATCGGCTGCAAAGCGCGCTGGTTGCCGCGAGGTCCAGCGGCGGACCGTCAACTCGCAGAGTCCCACCAACTCGGCCGACACGGTCTGGTCTGGCGACGGTGGCGATTAAGCTAACGCGCTCGCCTGCCGGACGGGACCAGTGCGTTTGGCGGACGAGACCAGTCCGCCTGGCGGACCCGAAGATTCCCAAGAGCAACCAAAGAAGGAAGCCACTGCCGTGCGCGCGCACGGGGCCGACGTGCCCGCGGCCGTGCTCGCCGCGCCGATCGCCGAACGCGCCAAGCTCGTGTTCGAAAACGCGCCGGAAGCTCAGCGGCTACGACCGCAGCAATGGTCAGAAGTACGGAAAATAGCGGAGGCCTACGGTCGCGCAGTTGGCAGCGCGCGGCTGCTTTCGGAAGTGGCGCGTGACTCGGGCTTGCGCGCGATTCTGGTCCTGCTCGCCGCAAGGTATCCGGTGGCGGACCTCGAATGGGTAGCCGCAAACGTTCCAGCGCAAGCCTGGTGGCGGGGAGGAGACCGCGTGCGAGGCCTCGCTCGCCTGGCGGTCGAGGTCGTTTCGCGCGCGCTGGCCGAGCGCAACGCACCACCGCGAGCGATCTCACCTGCGCGCAACCCAGACGCGCGAGCGGCGAAGACCGGCAGATTCATCGAAACACGCTGCTCGACCACGCCGACGCAGGTCGATACGGCGCTGAATCAAGCGCGCGGCGCGCAGCGGGGTCCGTCTCAGAGAGCTCGCAGACGAGCTCGAACGGCGTGAGGCGGCTGGCGAGCTGCAACTGACCTTGCGAGGTGTCGCAACGGCGCACCCTCATGCGGCCCAGGCTCGTCAACGGGCACGCAGCCGAACCGCGTAGCCGCAACCTTTAAGGGAACTTAAGAGTTCGGCATCAGGGTGTGCTGAGAGTCGCGGCAATTGTGGGGACGGCGTCCCCGCTTTCGCCCCCTCGCGCTGAGAGGCTGATTGGCGCGACGGCGCCGCGACAATTCGCCGTCTGCGAGTTTGTGCTGGCGCCGCTGACACTTTCTCTGGCCTGAGGCTTGGCGCTGTCGTGATTCGTGTCGCGATTCTGTCGCGATTCTGTCGCGATTCATCACAACTGCGTGAGTTTTAAGGCAAAACGTCTGCAGCGACTCTCTCGCAAGTCGTGTCGCAAGTTTGTCGCAAGCTATTGCGCCACTGGCGGCGCTAGCCTCGGCGCCGTCGATCGCACCGCAAGTTCAGAATACGCGATTCGGGTCCAGCTTGACGCCCGCGTGACGCAGCTCTCGAGCCAGCTCGGTCTTCCAACCGGTGTTGGGACCGTACTGAATGTACACGATGGCGTCGAAGTCGGACGGCTTCTCGATGTCGCCGGCAACGAGCGCACACACCTTCGGGGCGCCGAGCTTTCCGATGAAGAATCCGAGCTCGAAGATCACGTTCTGCCTAGCGCGGTTCTTTTGCGGTTCGCCGGCAAGGCCACCCAAGTCATCGGGTGTCATGAGCACAACGGCAAACGGGATGCCCGCCGACTCTTCTTGGAACTTGGTGATGAGGGTGCGCCCCGCGTTTGGCCGCTCGTGCAGAATGACAGGCTCAATGCCGATCTGCTCGAGAAACCGGGCTACTTCTTGCTTGGCGCCGTCATTGCGCCCATGCACGATGAAGACTCGGTCTCCCAGAGAGCGAGGCGCCGGCTGCATGCTCGATGCGAGATGCGGCGGAGCCGCGGGAGCGCCCGGATGCGGTCCGCGAAGCGCTTCAAAGAGGTCCGTCGCCTTCACCGCCCAGTGCGTGCGACTCATTTCCCAGTCGCCGATCTGAAGCTCCCATTTTCTGGCCTCGAGCGTCTCCGAGTGTATCGGTGCAACCTTGCCATCGAAGCGAGGCGTGATGCGAACCTCGTTCTGGCGTTGCTGAATGTCTGCCACCCAGCCAACGCGAGCAGGTGCATCCACCTGGCTTTCATACGCGAAGAGCGTGGGCAGCTTCGTGAGCTGCTCGATGGTGCTGGCGTCCAGTAGCTTAAGCCGTTGGCGCAACACCTCGTCTGTGTGCTCGAGGTACCTCGAGAAATCGAGCACGAAGGTCGGCTTGTCCCACGCGTTCGCGGCGGCCGTGACAATCAGATTGTACATGCCCTGTATCCCTCCAACCTGCACGGCCTGGGCAGCAGTGCCGGGCCGATTGGCCATGACCCAATGTTGACCTGCGTCGGTCAGACGAAAGGGGCTGCCCCTCGCTCCAATCTGCTCGACGAGACCAAGAGCTCGCATCTCCGGAAACACGGTGTCGCTTGCAGGCGGCGAGAAGGTCCAGACCTTGTGATTGGGAAAGGCAGCGGCGACGTAGTGCTGCGTCAGCCAGAGCATGACGTCCCGGGCTCCCTCGCTCATCTGCATTCAGAACCACCATTCCCCGCGCCCGAGCGCGAGCGGAGCGTGAATCCAAACTCTACTGGGGCACGCTTGCCGAATCATCAGCGCTCCACGCCAATCTGGGTCATGACCGGCGTATAGACATCCACTTCCTCACGGTCGGTTTCGATCGAGACCACGAGGGCGTACCGCGTTTTCTGCCCGCAAATCTCGGGTTTCTTGTGCCTGAAGCGCCACCATCCGTTCACCGGGTAGATGACAATGGCGTGCTTGTCCGCGAGATCCGCGGCGGTGCCGCGCCAAACGTCGGAGTGTAGTGAACCTCGGGCGCGTAGCCGTCCGAGGTCCCAGTCGGCGAAGTCATTTGACTCGGAGACCTTGCCTTCGCGCTCGGCGGCACTCACGCGGCGCACCAGCGTCTCGGGCTTCTCGCCTGCCTTGGTGACGTCGAAGCGGAGCCCGAACGATGGGTAACTTGCTTGCCCAACAATCTTTGTCCGAGTGTCGCCAACGATGCCGCGCTTGCCGGGATTGGGGTCGATGAAATAGGAAAGCGACACGCGAAGTCGGACCGGAAGTCCGCCAAGCTGTTCCAAGAGGTCACTGGGCCAGGGAAGCTGATGCAAGTGCATCTCGTTGGTCGTGCCGCGCGTGCCGTCGTCGGCCACGCGAAACGGCTGAATCTCGCGCTCCAAGATCAGCGCGAGCTCGTTGCGCGCGCTGTACCGCGCCCGCTCGAGATCCGGCACCCCGTAGCCGAAGCAGCGCAGCCGGGCTTCCGCGGCCTTCCGCTTTGTTTGCTCCACAAAGCTCAGTTCCATGGCCCTCGTGAAGCGGCACGAATGCACCAGCAACGCGCGGATTGTCTCAGGCCAAAGACGTGGATAGTCGGCCTGGAGCTGCGCGGCGAGATTCGCGGCGATGGCCGCGGCTCCGCTCGTCGCACCAAACGGCGCGAGAATACGCGAGCCCAGGCCATCGCGACGCCGAGTCGACGTAGGCGAGAGAGCGCGAAGGACAGCAGGGTAGCTCCCGGGGCGTTCCTGACCCCAGTTTCCCCCTTCGCACACGAAGTCCGGCTTCAGCGGCGACGGCGCCTCCCGGCTTCCTCGCTCCCATGCCAGGCTCGTGCGCGTGCTTGGACTCAGCTCGCCAGGCTCAGCGACTTCAGACCAAGAGGACGGTTGGGGCGGCAAGGCGCGCGCGGTGTACGCGCCGACGGTTAGCGCGTTCCACGCTTGACCAGGGTCCTCGATCGTCGCGAGGTGGTTCGTGTTGGGGTGCGAGTAGCCGGTGTGGGGAACGACGTTGCCCGTTGGCAGAACCACGAGTCGGCGCAACCGTGGCTCGTCGTCATAACCGGAGCAAAGCTGGTCGATCGCTGACGACCAGCTCGTGGGTTCGCCCGAGCCGGTGGCGGCGGCCGTTAACGTCGTGGCAACGATGCGAGTGCGAGCGGCGTTCTCGACTTCAGCACGCGCGATCGCCTCCTTCGTGACGTCGCCATACAGGTCAGGGTCGTTGTGGCCCGTTGACGGGATGTACTTTACGGATTCCAGGTGGTGGGTGTGACGCCACTCCCCAGTGCTGACGAGCGCTGCGGGCAATTCCAGCCCGTATACTGCCAATCCGGCCGAACCCGTGCCGTGCCAATCGCCATTGGCGAAGCGATCCCGTACGTCTTCACCAAAGCAGGAGAGCACATCCGTTCGAGCAAGCGCCGCTCGAAGCAGCGGGTGTTCGAAGTCAACGCCGGTGTCCAGTAAGCAGATGCTCGGCGCATTTGGTGGCGCCGGCGACAATCGCTTTGCCAAGTCGCTCGCAAACTCCTCTTCGTCCGAGGGGTCCAGGGGCGCAATCTCTAGATCAAGCGGCGGCGCGCTGTGCAACTCTGCGATCGAGTCGAGCAGCGCCGCGGAGCGCGTCATTTCGGCGACGGTGGCTCGCACGAGCAACACGGATCTATCGGGAAACCGGAGCTGTCGCGCGCTGACGTGAAGCTTCAAAATCTCAGCGTGCCGCCTAAATCGTTCAGGCTCTACCCCGCGGCGAAGCCAGACCTCCCACCAGTACGCCTCGGCTCCCGAAGGAAATGGCGCACTCGGGTCGCTCCAGAAGGATTCGGCAACAGCGCGCCGGATGCTCTCTAGACTGCTCACCAGCGGAACATTGCGGGGCGCCTTCTCGAGATCGGCTGGCGCGAAAGCCAGGATTTTTCGCTCTAGCGCTACCAGTTGGCCTTCGGGGACGAAGAGCGTGACCTGGACCAGTTGCGTGCTCAATTCTGTGACCGTGAGCAGCTCGATACCGGCTCGCTCGTCCGACAGCGATTGGAGCGAGATGTCCTCGTTCGGCACCACGAGCACGTCGACCACCACGCCGGCGCAATCCTGGAGATGCTCCGCGATGCGCTGGGCTTCTAGGCTCGGGCCGTCGTTTGTCACGAGGGCCAGCTGTCCGAGTAGTGACCGCGCGTGCGCTGCGGGGTCCGAGCGTTGCGGATATGCAGGCAGCTGATCGGGATCGCGTTTCGGTCGCGGCGTCACAAACGGCCGCGTCGACGTAACCGCCTGCGGGAACAGATGTTTCAGTCGTTCGGAACGGTCCGCCATCCCCTCGCCCTTCCCCCACGTCCTCCTAGTCGATTGAAACGGAGTCGTGGGCGCGTTTTCGTTCGCCTATTGCGTGCAAGAGCTCGTCCTCGGAGAGAGACACGCGACCACCGAGCACAGCATCCTTCGCCGCATCCTCTGCGGCTCGCACGGTTTCGGCGTAGCTCAGGCCTTCGGCGGCGCCGGCGACCGCCTCCCAGCGCACGCCGTCCGTCGGGAGGAAGGCGAGGACGCGGGTGAGGGTAGCCACGAGTGCAGCTTGATTCGGAAGCGTGAAGCTCAGCACGTCGTCGAATCGTCGAATCAACGCGCGGTCGAGGAGACGCCCGTGATTGGTCGCAGCGATCAGAAGACTGTCTGAGTCGTCAGCTTCAATGAATTGCAGAAAGCTGTTGAGAATGCGCCGAATTTCACCAGTGTCGTTCTGCATCGCGCGCTGACCGCCGATGGCGTCGAACTCATCAAACAGGAAGACTCCGCGAGTGTTCCGCATGGCGTCGAAGACGAGCTTCAGCTTGGCTGCCGTCTCCCCCATGTACTTCGTGATCACCGATTCAAAGCGGACGAGGTAGAGCGGAAGACCGAGCTCACCGGCGATCGCGCGCGCGCTCATCGTCTTGCCCGTTCCTGGAGGCCCGACCAGAAGGAGCTTCCGGCGAGGTCGTAGGCCATAGCTCCGGAGCTTCTCGAGCGAACGATTCTCCTCGAGAACGCGTTTCAGAGACCGCGAGAGATCGTCCGCCAAGACCATGTCAGGCAAGAGCAGATCCGGATACGACGCGACCACGAGATCGCCGAGATCACCGCGAGGCTGCGCGATCGGAATAGGCCGCTTTGCTGTCGGCAGTGTCGCGCCACGCGCCCTGGCGGCGTCGACGGTTTCGCGCAGTTCCTGTGCGAGCTTCCCGTGTCCTCGGCGCGCCTCGTCGGCGGCCAGCTGCAGGGCCGTCCTGTAGAACCGAGCGTCGTCGCTCTCGGCAAAGCTCTCAATGAGCGTCTTCAGCTGGTCAGCCTTGGGCATCGGGCGATCTACCCTCGAGTATGCCAGGTTGGTGCAAGTTTTCCGTTGCAAGGTGGGGCGTGCGTGCGTTTTTTTGTCAGCTTCCCGATGCCGGGTCTCGCGCACGTCTCCGCACGGGCCGGGTCGGCTGCCTGGGAGCCGCTGTGAGCATGAGTCAGCTGGGCCGGACCGGAATGACCTAGGTCCGTCCGAACTTTGGGGAGCGGAGGACTGCCCGGCCTAGGACGCGCCCGAGGCCCTGAGATCGTTCATGACGTCGAGCGAGAGCTCCTCGTCTTCGTCGAACGCGGTTTCCAGGAACTCAGGGTGACGTGGCTTGTCCGCAAGCCCATGTAGGCACGCGAACTCTCGCAAGAATGCATCCTTGCTGTTCATGCACTCGATGGACGTTCCGTGGCGCGCGAGGCGAATGAAGTCGTCGTCATCCAAGTTGCCGCCGCTGGCGCCCACTACCTCAACGCCATTCAGCGCCAGAATTGCGAAGCCCTGTTTCTGTATCGCCGTTT
>JAYUYU010000228.1:0-15875 GCA_043752365.1 Myxococcales bacterium
TACCGCGCACGCGGCTCGGTCGTGCAGCGACGTTCGCCTTCGGCGCCACGCTGGTGGGTGCAACCGCGCTAGTCGGCTGCGGTGGCGAGTCGGAAGGAAAAAAGGAGGGCGGCGGCGGCACCGGCGGCAACGGCGGCACCGCTCAAGCTGGGTCGTCGTCGGGCGGTTCGAACGCTGGGCAAAATGCGGGCGGCACTGGCATCACGCCGGTCTACGGCGCTCCGGCTGCGGGCACCGGCAACGACGCCGGCTCTAGCAGTGGCGGCAACCAAGGGACTGCTGGCAGCTTCGGCGGCTCGGGGAATAGGGGCGGCTTCACTGGCATGCCCGCCTACGGCGCCGCGCCCGCCGACTGACCCGCGGGTCTCCAGTTGGTGACAAGGTGGGAGCTTTCCGCGCCTTTCGTCGGCCGCAGGCCCCCGTGTGAGCCGTTTGTGCTGTGCCGCGCACTTGATCTTGCGATGCTGATCATGATGCGCAAAACAGTCGTAGCGGTTTGCTTCGCCCTCGTGCTCGGTTGCAGCGGCGGGGACGGCGATAGCGACGATGGTAGTGCAGGCAGCAGTAGCGGCGCCCACGGCGGCGCCACGACTCACGGCGGCTCGTCTGTCACGGGCACGTCCGGCAAAAGCAACGGCAGCGCGGGCAGCTCGTCCACGACTGGCGGACGAAACTCGAATGGCGGCAGCACCGGCAAAGCTGGATCGTCCAGCACTGCCGGCACTAGCAACATGGCCGGCAGCGGCGGCGCCAGCACGGTCCCGGATGATGCTTACGGCGACGCGCGCATCCGCTGCGTCAATCGAACGAACGAGCTGCGCGCAACGAAGGGCTTGGCGCCAATTGCACGGCTGGCCTCGGCCGAGCCCTGCGTCGACGGCCAGGCCAAGAGCGACTCCGAATCCGGTAAGGCACACGGTGCCTTCAGCGCCTGCCTCGACCAAGTCAAAGGCTGGAAAGGCGTCGCGCAGAATGAATGCCCCAACTACAGCAGCGTCGAAGACACGCTGACCAAGTGCCTCGACGCCATGTGGGCCGAAGGTCCCGGCGGCGGCCACTACGACAACATGATCAGCGACTCGACCAAGACAGCCTGCGGCATCTACACGACACCCGCCGGCAAGGTCTGGCTGATCCAAGACTTTTGGACCGAATGATTGATTGAGCGGCTGAGCGCCGCGACGTTCACTCAATCCAACGCGCGATGACGCACGTGATGTTGTCGGGACCGCCGTTCTCGTTGGCGTTCTCGATCAACCGGTGCGACGCGGTGGGCAAGTCGGGCGCGTTCATCACAATCTCGAGCATTTTCTCGTCCGTGACGGGCCCGCACAGGCCGTCGGAACAGAGCACCATGGCGTCGCCGGCGCGGGGCGCCTCGAAGCGTGTGTCCACCTTGACGGTGTCCTTCATACCCAGCGCGCGCACGATCACGTTCTTGTGGGGGAAGTTGGCGATCTCTTCCTCCGTCAGCTTCTTCATCTTTTTGTAATCGTTCAGCAGCGAGTGATCCTCGGTCAGCTGCTCGATCTGCTCGTTGCGGACGCGGTACACGCGGCTGTCGCCAACGTGCGCGATGTACACGCCGTCCTCCACCGCGAACAGCGTGCAGATGGTCGTACCCATGCCGCGCTGTTTGGAGTTGCGCTGCGCTTGCTCGTAGATGCGCAGGTTGCAGAGCTTGATGCCGGTGATGAGCCGGTTTTCTTCGTAGCCCTTGGCCCGGTCCATTTTATACGGCCAGGTTCGCTCCGGGTCGTCCGCCGTGGCGGCGAAGAACTCGTGCAGGGTATCGACCGCCATCTTGGAGGCGATCTCTCCGCTGGCGTGACCGCCCATGCCGTCGGCCACCACGTAGAGGCCGTACTCCGCCATGATGGCGAAATTGTCCTCATTGTGAGCGCGCTTACGGCCGACATCTGTCTGGCCAGCTACCTCGATGCGAAGGGGCCGTGACACTCGTGAGGGGGGTTCCGGAAGGAAGGACGGTCCGGAAGTGAGAAATCCTCCTCGATATCCATGGGTTCTGTCAATCCACCCAGAGCGTATCGCAAAAAAAGATCTCGGCTTCGAGACCCGGGTCCGAGCGCCGGGGCCGAGCCCGCTGGCCGAAGGCGCCAGGTTTGGCCATGTTTTGCCGGCTGAGCTGGGTCGTGGCCCTTTGGCCCCGGTCTGGCGCGGGTGGAGGCCACGCGGGTCGGGCAGCCGCGACGTGCCATCTGGCTGTCTGGCCGCCACCCGGATAGGAGCAGCTCATGGACAAGCGCGGTTGGTACTGGATACGAGGCTTGGCGACGGTCGCGCTGCTCGCGCAATGCGGGGGCGCGTGCGCCCCGACCGGCTACCTCAAGGCGGACGATCTCGACAACGTGGGACTAGGCCCCGCAGGTTGCATAAAGAGCTGCGAGGACCTGGGCATGCGCATGGCAGCGCTGGTGTTGGTTGGTCGCAGCATGCCTGGGTGCGTGTGTCAGCCGTTGAACGTGCAAACCGGGACGCCGCAACCTCGGCCAAGCGCGGCACCAGCCGCGACGCCGGCACCGATCGAAGGCGCCGCAGCTTCTACGACGGGCTATGTGGTGTTGGCCGCCGCCGCCGCCGCTCGACAGCAGGAGGAACAGCAACGCCGGCAGCGACAGAAGGACTGAAGACGCGCGCCGTCTCGCAGCCCCTCAATGTCACGCAGCCGACGCCGCGTCAGATCTCGATGCTGGACAGACTTTGCCGCGCTCAGCAGAATGGGCTGGACGCGCGAGCGACTTTGTCGGCTTAGCGTCCGTTGCTGTGCGCCAAAAGGCGTGCGATGCAGTGAGTGTATTGGGACACTTTGGTGTTCGTTCTGCCCGTCCGCGCGCCGCGGCGGCGGCCTGCGTGCTGCTCGCCCTGGGCTGTGGTGCGCGCTCGCCCTTGGAAGCGGGTGAGCTGCGGCCCTCGATAGACCCGGCTGTCGCGGGTGGCTCTTCATCAATCACTCCGGAGGGTGGTAAGGCGTCGCTGCCGCCGGTACAGACGCCGCCTGAGCCCGCTCAGCCCATGCGTCGCCCCTGCGAAGCCGTGAGCCTCACGCTCGACGAATTGCGCCCAACCGTCACGCTGCTGGTCGATCAATCGGGCAGCATGCGCTCCGGCTACCCTACGCCGGAAAGCGAGCAAACGCGCTGGCAGGTGGTACGCCAAGCCTTGCTCGACCCGACGGCGGGCGTCGTGCAAAGCCTGCAGCAAAGCTTGCAGTTTGGGCTGGTCTTTTACACCAGCCACAACGGCTTTTCGGGCGGCGTCTGCCCCATTCTCAGTGAAGTGCGCGCGGCGACCGACAACTATGAGGCGATTCGCTCGCTGTACGACAGCGTCTCCCCCGAGGACGACACGCCGACCGGCGCGGCCGTGCAGCAAGTGACGCGCGATATTCAGGCGGCGGCCAGGAAAGGCCCGGAGGTCATGTTACTCGTGACCGACGGCGACCCCGACACTTGCCAGCAGCCAGATCCGCAAGGTGGGCAGCAGGAAGCCATCGACGCGGTCGTGGCGGCGCACGCGGCCGGGATCGATTTTTACGTGCTGGGGGTGTCGTCGGACATTTCGGGCGACAAGTTGCAGCAGCTGGCCAACGCTGGACAAGGCAAAGCCGTCGACGCGGTGTGGGGCGTCGACGCCGACGCGGCCCAACCGTTTCAAGCCAGTAGCAGCGTCGCCGGCTTGACCGCACAGCTGCGCGATATCTTGGCTCGCGTACCGCTGTGTGACGTCGAGCTCGATCGCGACGTGAGCGTCGATGAACTGAGCGCCGGCAACGTGGTGCTAGACGGCCAGCCGCTCAGCTACGACAGCGCCGACGGCTTCGTGCTTCGAGACGCACGGCACCTACGAATTCAGGGCACGGCTTGCGACACGCTGCGGGCCGCCGGCAAACGCCTGACAGTGCGCATCTCTTGCGACTGAGTCTCTATCGGCCCAGCTGTCGGCTCTGCGTCAGCGATAAGGGTTGGGCACGCGCGGCTTACCCGGCTTGGGGGCGACGTAGGGCGGCGCCACGAGCTGCGGCGCCGGACGCGGCTTGACGCTGACGTGCCGGTAGCGACCCAGCCCGTACAGCAAGAGCTCGACGGAATCGCCAGGCGTTCGAGCGCGCACGGCTTCATTCAGCGCGCTAGCGGTCGAGACGGGCGCGCCGTCGACCGCGACGATCAGGTCGGCCTGCGCCGAATCTTTGCCGGGCCGAACGCCGGCCGCCGCGGCGGGGCTTTCGGGCGCGATTGAGACCACGCGCAGGCCGCGCACGCCATTGGCCTCGTCGGCGGCTGCTTCGACGCCGAGCCAGGCCGCCTCTGCCGGCACGCGCTGCAAGAATTGCTTGATGGCGCTGACCGGCGCGCCGTACGGCGCTGGCACGCACGCGGCGTTGCCGTTGGGCGGGCACGCGCGCGCAACGATCGCGACGACCTCGCCCTCGGTGTTGACGATGGGGCCGCCAACCAACGCAGGTTTCTGAGCAAGCTCATAGGCGCCCACGAGCGCGGCGGCGTCGCCGCCCAGCAAGCCGGGCGACAACTTCAACGCAGCCGGCGCCGTGGCAACGTTGTTGGGCGCTGCTAGGTTGAAGCCTTGCAGGCCGACGAAGCTGGGGGTCTTGGCGGCGCGCAGGCCGGCCAAGCGCCGCGGCTGCTGCGGCGTGCTGCTGGGCGCCAAGAGCGCCAAGTCCCAGCCGCGGTCGCTATGGGCGAGTTTCAACGGCACCACGGCACCGTCGGCGTACCGAGCACTCAGGAAATTGCCGTTGGTGAGCGGCGACAACGCGCTCAAAATGCGGCCGTCACCTTCGAGCACCACCCCTAGTCCGAGCGGCTTGCCTTGCCGCTCCAGCACGACCACGCCTTGGCGCGCGCGTTCAACGCTGTTCGGCGCAGGCGCGCCGGCCGGAGCCGTTGCTACGCCTGGCGGCGTGGCAGCCGCGGCTGGCGGCGCCGTGGCTGGCGTCTTCACGACCTTTTTCGCCGTCGGTACCGGCGTAGGCGGCGCCGCGGTTGGCACTTGCGCCAGCGCAGCGTGCGGCGCTAACCCCAGCCCGACAGCCAATGAAACGACCCCGACCGAAGCCTTACGCCGCAACATGCCGGCGAGCTTAGCTCACTTTTCGCGACGCAGCTCGCGGACACCGGTCTCGGCGGCCACGATGACGATGTCCGCACGGGTCACGAAAAGCCCGGTTTCCACGATGCCCGGCACCCGGCGCAGGATTTGGTCGAGGTGCCGTGGTTCCGCGATGGGCCCGGTCGCAAGGTCGACGATGTAATTACCCGAGTCGCTGCGCAACGGCGCCCCCTCCAGCTTGCGTAGCTCGGGCTCACCCAGCGCGCGTAGCGCTTGAAGCGTGGTGTGCAGGCCGAATGGCAACACCTCCACCGGCAGCTTGCGCTTTTCACCCAAGTGCTCGACCAATTTGCTGTCGTCGACGATGATCACGTTCAGGCGTGCCGCAAAGTTGACGATTTTTTCGCGCGTGTGGGCGCCGCCACCGCCCTTGATCAAGTCGAGCTCACGGCTCACTTCGTCCGCGCCATCGACACACACGTCAATTTGCCAAGGCCCGGCGTCGTCGAGCAGCGGAATGCCCGATTGTTCGGCCAGCTCACGGCTGGCGCGGCTGGTCGGTACGCAAGAAAATTTTCTGCCTTCGCGGACCAGCTTGGCCACCGCTTCGATGAAGAAGCGCGTGGTGGAGCCGGTGCCAAGCCCCAAGACCCCCGCCTGAGGCAGGTAGCGGAGGGCGGCGAGCGCGGCGGCGCTTTTCATTTCGTCGGACGACATGGGGGCGGTCTATATACTAAAGTAGCGTTCCCCCGTGGCGAAGCTCGTTCCTGCAACCTGTCCAAAGTGCGGCGCGAACGTCAAGCTCGACCCGGACCGCGAGTTCGTGACTTGCCAGTTCTGCGGGGCAAGCTCGTTCGTCCAGACCCAGAAGCGACCGGTCACGCAGTACGTCCACGCGCAGGCCATGCCGGTGATTCACGTGCCGCACGCCCAGCGCGGCTGCGCCAGCGCCGCTGCGGTCGTCGCCGGCCTGTTGGGGGTCGGGGGCGCGCTCGCGGCGGTGCTGGTCGCCTACTTCGCGTCGTCAGCTGGGTCGGCGGTGGTCGCGCCCTTGCGGCCTCCGCCAGTCACGCCTGCGGCACCCGGAGCCGTGGCCGCCACGCCGGACGAGCCGTCGGGCAAGCTCGTCGAAGAAGATTACTTCGCCGACGCGACGCGGGCGAAGACCCGCTACGAAGCGGTCCTGGGCAAGCCAATCATGGCCAAGCAGCTGGTGCTCATGCAGTACTACGCGACGCTAGAAGCCCAAGATCCGAAGCGGCGCGACCACGTCGACAGCTACAAGTTGTGGGCGAACAAGGTGGAGCGGCCGCAGCCGGTTCGACTAGGCAGCGACAAGCAGCAGTTGCAGCAGCACTTGTTCTCGCTCGACAGCGTCGACTTCAGCCTCGTTTCCAAACTCATCAAACGCGCGCTCGCCGACCTCAAGCTCGAAGAGAGCAAGGTCTCCAACGTGGTTTTGGAGCGTGACGGCTCGAGCCCCCAGCGAGAGCCGATTTGGCGCGTCTACGTGATGGGCAGCCGCGACAATGGGTTCGTCGAATTTTCAGTGACGGGCGAAAAGCGCCGCTCGTTTCCGTAATTGTGGCTCGGGGCCGCCCCGGGGTGGCAAAAGCTGACCTGCCCCACGTGGGGAGGGTGGCTCCCTGGGGTGGTACCCACTTTTGCGCCGTTCGGTCGTCTGTTTCGCTTCCCTCTTCTGATTCTGGGCGGGCTTTTCAGTAGCTGGTTGCTCGCGTGCGCCACCGCCCAACAGGACAACGCGCAAATGCTGGGCGACCAGTACGAGCCGGGTGGTGGTAGCGCCGCCGGCGGCACGACCGTGACCGCAACGGGCGGCACTAACGGGGGCAAGGCGAGCAGCGGCAGCTCCACTGGCGGCGGAGGTGCTGGTGGTGGCTCGACGGTGGGCGCTTCCGGTTCCGCGGGCGCCTCAGCGGGTGGTGGCGCGGGAGGCACCGGCTCCGCAGGTTCAGCTGGCAGCGGCGGCGTAGCCGGCAACGACATGTGCCCGGAGGATCCGGACAAGACGGCGCCCGGAAAGTGCGGCTGCGGTTCGCCCGACGCGGACTCGGTGAAAGGCGCCAGCTGCGTGCCGCTGCAAAATTCGCTCGTTCATCGCTACAGCTTCGAGGGCGACGCCAAAGATTCGGTTGGCCAGGCGCACGGCACGCTGATGGGTGGGGCGAGCATCAGCGGCGGCGCCTTGACCCTCGCAGGCGCTCAAACTGGGCAGTACCTAGACTTGCCGAACGCTCTCGTCAGCTCGCTCAATAGCGTGACCATCGAGGCCTTCGTGACCTGGACGGGCGCGGCCGGCAACGAATGGCAGCGCATCTTCGACTTTGGGTCGAGCGACATGGCCGAGGGCACGCCCGGCACGGGCGCCAAATACTTGTTCCTCAGCGCTCGCCAGCTGCGCGCCTGCTACACCAGCGCGACCCCGCCCGCGGAAATCTTTAGCGACTCGTCCACGGCGCTGACCGCGAACCCTACGCAGCTGGCCGTGGTCGTTAGCGGCACCGCACACAACCTGACCCTGTTCATGGATGGCGCCGCCACCGGGCCGAGCGTGGCCTTGAACCTGCCGCTGTCGGCCATTAGCGACGTTAACAACTGGCTCGGCCGCTCGCAGTTTGCATCCGACCATTACTTTGGCGGAAAAATTAGCGAGTTTAGAATCTACAACGCCGCCTTGACCGGGCCTCAGCTGCTCACGAGCAAGAAAATGGGCGAAAACACCGCGTACTTAAAAAAGTAGCCGCGTGCCTCACCGCCGCTCAACCAGCTACAATCAGAGCGTGTGGCGCTACCTCACGTCAAAAGCTGCCAGGCTTGCGCTGTTCGCGTTGCCCGCTTTGGCCTGTGACGGCAGCTTGCGTATGGTGGTCGTCGAGCAAAGTGACGACCGCAGCTTGTCGCTCGGTGGCAAGATCGAAACCGGTGGCAAGCCCAGCGTCGCTGCAACTGGCGGCAGCGTCGAAGAGGGCGGAAGCCTTGAGCCCGCGCAAGCCGGACGCGCCGGCACAGCCAACGGCGGCACCGGTGTGGTGGCGGTTGGCGGCATCCCCGACGCGCCCATTTGGGATGCGCCGGCGCGCTACACGGCGTCGTTCGTGCCCTTCAGTTTCCCCGAGCAGTACGTGCGGCACCTGGACGCCCTGGGCGTCGTCGCGTTCGTGGACATGGCGTCCACGGTCGATAAGGAAGCTGCCAGCTTCGAGATGATTCCCGGTCTGTACGCAGCCAAGTGCCTATCTTTTCGTGCCGTGAACAAAATCAGCACGTTCTTTCGTCACGCCGGCTCGCGCATTCAGCTGCACGCCGCTGAGAACCAGCCGTTGTTCTTGGCCGACGCCACCTTTTGCCAAGAACCTGGCATGGCGGATCCACAAGCCATCACGTTTCGCGCCGTCAACTACCCGCAGCGCGTCATTCACCTGCGCAACGTGAGGGAGCTGTGGATCGACGACGTACCAGACCCCATGACGCCCGAGTTCGCCGCTGAGGCGACATTCTATCGAACAACGGCGCTGACCGAGAACCCGGTACCGTCTCCGTGAGGCCGTCCGTTGACTGACAGCACGCGGCCGCTCGTGGGCGTCGGAGTTTTGGTGTGGTTCGAAGACCTCGTTTTGCTGGGGCGGCGGCGCGGCGCGCACGGCGCCGAGAGCTGGAGCTTCCCTGGTGGGCACCTGGAAGCCGGTGAAAGTTGGGCGGCTTGCGCGCGGCGCGAGGTGCTGGAGGAAACGGGCTTGGAGCTTGCCGAGCCCCGGTTCGCGGCCGTCACCAACGACGTCTTCGTGGACGAGGGCAAGCACTACGTCACCGTGTTCATGTCAGCGGCCGCGCTCTCGAACGACGCGCGGCGCTTGGAGCCCGACAAGTGCGAACGCTGGGCGTGGTTTGCTTGGGCAGCGCTGCCCAACCCGTTGTTCTTACCGATTCGAAATTTGCTGGCGACTGGCTACACGCCGCAAACTATTTGAGGTCCGGGCGGAGCTCGAGCCCGATTCCGAAGAACAATGCAGGGCGGCCCCAGACTGCCGCTACCTGGCGATTGATGATGATTTCGACCGGTACCGTCGAGAAGGCCAGGCTGGCTTGCGCGGTCACGTTGATGATGGGGGCAATGTGAAAGGCGGCTCGGCCGCCGGCCGCACCAACGAACAGCCAACGCGACTCTTGCCGGGTGAATGCTTGCTTGCCGGGCGGGGGGAAACCTTGAGCCGCGACATGCGCACCGCCCGCTCCGCCGAACGCGTCCAAGCGGAGCACTGGCGTGGGGTTGAAGCCGAGCGCGACGCCGCCCACGCTGATGACTGACTGCACCTCGGCCGTTGCGCCGTTCAGCGTCGTTTGCGAGCTTGCGGCTGGTAGGCGCACCAGCGCGCGCAACGCCAGCGGCTTTGCGACTTGTAAGTCGACGTTCAGTTGGTAGCTGGAGCCGAAGCTGAACTTCGAGCCCGCTTTGTCGAGCCCCACTACGGCGCCAAATGTGAGGGGACGGTGCGCTGGCTCGGCGGGGGGCGGCGGCGGCGGCGGCGGCGGTGGTGGCGGCGGCGGCGGCGGCGGCGGTGGCGGGGCCTCGCGCCGAGTGAGCAACCTCACTCGCAATAGCTCCATCGTGCCGACCACGACTGATTCGGAGCGCAAATCTGCGGAGCCACTCTCCGCCTGCACGACACGTTTGAGCTTCTCGCCTTGACCGGCGTGGCTGAACCAAATCGTGGCCACGCGTCCGTCGCTCGACAACAGCACCAGTGCCTCGCCACCGAACATTTGCGCCAGCTCCGCCATGCGCGGCTCGTCGGGATCGACGGGCTCGTCCGTCTGCGCGACCTTCACGGCGAGATCGAGCTTCGCGGCCTCGGCTTTCATTCGCCGCGAGGTGGGCGTCTCCCGCTCGGGCAATAGCAGCACCACGTAGTTGCGCGGCGCTTCCTCGCCCCAGCTCGCTGCCGGTCCAAGGGCGCCTAGTGCAACGATTGCCGCTGCTAGGAGCCTAGTCACTCAGCGCATTGTCACCTGTGGAGCGCTTCGCGCGCCAGCGTCGCGTGAGGACCGTCTGGGTAACGCTTCAGGTAGCGCTCCGCAGAGGCCCGGCTCGAAACGCGGTCGCCTGCGGCCTGGTAGGCCTCGATGAGGCGCCCCAGCGCTTCGCGAGCGAGCGCGCCGCCCGGCTGCTCATTCAAGTAACTCGAAAACCACTCCGCGGCCTCCGCGCCATTGGCCGAGCGACCGAGCAGGAAGGCAGACATGGCTGCTTGCTGGGAGCCGGCGAAGCGCGCTCGGCAGGCCATCAGAGCCTCCCGAGACACGTCCATGCGGCCGGCGAACCGGGAAGCGCGCGCCAGCGCCAACAGATCATCGGCGGCGCCTGTCTGGTAGATGCTGGAAAGCCCGCGCCGCTCGGCCGTTTTGACAGCGTCGGCGTACTTGCCGCTGGCCTCGAGGGCGCGCCACGAGGGTTCGCTCCGGACCTGCGGCGTGTTCACGCCCGCTTCGGGCTCTTCGCGGGGCGAGTCGGTGGCGACTTCAGGTGAGAGGCTGTCGACCGGCACCGGGACCGGCTCGGCGATAGCGCTAGCGCTCTCAGACGAGGTGACTTCGACCATTTGGTGGGCGGACACGAAGCGCGTGCCGCGGAATGCAGGACCGCGCACCGCGACCGTGCCTTCGCTCACGCTCACGCGTAGTGGCTTGTCTCGGTTCGCGACCCAGTCCACCACGAACTCGGTGCCGATGGCTTCGACCTCGTACGGACCGGCGGCGACGCGCCACGTCGAGCCGTCGCGGTGCTGCACCTTGAGCTTCACCGCGCCGCGATCCAAATGCACCAGCCCGCCCTTGGCTTGCAGGAACTGCACGCGGGCGCTGGACTCGCTTTCCAGCCGCAAGGACGAGCCGTCGTCGAACTTGCGCTCTTCGGCGACGCCTGACGTGGTGGAGACCCAGTCGCCCGCTGGCATGGCCAACGCCACTGGGGGCGCCGCGCCGCGGCCAAGTTTGTAGGCCACACCGGCCGAAACCAGCGCAAAGGCCGCCGCCAACGACAGCGCGACCTGCAGGCGCCCCACGCTGCGTTTGCGTGCCGCCGAGCGCTCACGCAGCGTGCCGCGCACGCGTTGTTCCAGCCGGTTGATGTTGGGTGACTCGTGCGGCTTGTTCTCGAGCCCTTCAGCGTAGGTTTCGAGCAGTCGCGCTACCGGATCGGTCACGATAGCCTCCACTCTTCGCCCAGCCAAATGCGCAGGGTGGTGGAGCGCTTGGCCAGCTTCAGCAAATGGCGCTCCCCGCGGCTCAGCCTGCGCTTGAAGGTGCTGCTCGAAATGCCCATGACCTCGGAGGCATCGTCGACCGTGAGGCCGTCGACGCGGTAGAGCAGCACGGCGATTTTGTCTTCGGGCCGGAGCAGGTTGAGAATTTCGTGAATAGACGAGAAGGCAGCGCGCGACTCCACGTCGACCGGAGAGCTGGGCAGCTCGGGCAGCACGCCAGTGGGTGACAAGGACAACCAACGCCGACGGTACTGCTTTTGGAGCCGACGCTTAGCCGTGATGACCGCGATGCCCGTCACCCAACCGGGCAGGGCTGCTGGCTCTCGCAGCTTGTCGATCGCTTCGAGCGCGTCGACGAATACATCGTGAACCAAGTCTTCCATGTCGTCGGTGTGGCCCAGCAGTCGTCTTAGTGTCCGTTCGACCCGGCCCGCGTACAGCTCGAAGAAACGTCGCGTGACCGCAGGGTCAGAACGACGTAGCCCTTCCACCATCGCCGTGACGGCGAACGTAGCCGCGGCGTCGTCCAGGGCGGGCTCCGTGGAGCTACCCGTGGCGAGACGTAACGGACTGGGTGTGGTGGTCCGGGCTGCCAACATGCGTAGTTTAGGGCAATACGCTCAGCGAACCAGTAGCGAAAAGCGGACTCTCGAGGTCCACCTAGGAGAAGTCACGCTGAGCCGCCGAAAAGGTCAGGATTCTTCGGCGGCTCAAGCATTCAAGTGGGGCCAAAACCTACAGCAGGTTCAGGGCACGAGCTTCGCGTCGACGACGTCGAGCTGGAAGAAGTTGCCGTCGAACACCTCGGGGTACGGCTCGATCTCAGGGACAGTGACGCTGCAGTTGCGGATCTGGCCGCTGTTTATGTCGTCGAAGGCAAAGTCGATCTTGCTGCCGCCGGCGACGGGCACCGTGAAGTTCTGATCGATGGAGTCGACGCGATGTGGCGGGTGGAGTTTCACCGCGTTGAGGTACTAGGTGTCCAGGCGGAGCGAAGGAACCAGATTGAACCCGAGGGCGAACCGACCCGCGGCAGCGCCGCGACTTCTTCTGCCTGATGCAACGACACCGCGTGTCCCCGCCCGCGGGCTTCGTCGCGAAGAAATAGGCCTGTCTTTCACTCCCAGCGGCCGAACCTAACTTTCTTCAGCTCTCGACCAAGCAGCCGGTGGCCACCGGACGGCAGCTCAGTAGCCGGTTTGGCGGGAAGGTTGGAACGGGATGTAGCACCTCGCATTTTTGAACCGAAATGGCGGTTAACTGAGACCACAGAGGAAGATCAGCCGCTGAGCCTCAGATCGCCCTCGACGCGCCGAGGCCGCTGCTGGCTTGTCAGCCCGCGTGCTGGTTGGCCCGAGACGGATTCCTCCATGAAAATCAACAGCAGCCATCCCCGCCTTAACCGACACGTCTTTTCGCGGGGGGAGGCCCCCCGAGCCCTCCGGCGGCCTCTGGCGACGGTGGTCTCCGCTCTGGCGCTGCTGGGCTCGGTCGCCTGGAGTGGGCAGGCGCGCGCGGAAATCACGCTGGTCGAGACGAAAGAGTGGAAGGCCAGCGTCGATGGCCGAATCAACGCTTTCGTCAGCTACGCTTACGGCAAGAACAAGCCACTGGATACCGGTGCGCTCACGCCGACCCCAGGCAGCGGTCTCGAACACGCCAAGGACAACACCAACACAATCGAGGCCACCCGCGTTCGCAGCGGTTTCGTGGGCTCGGTGCTTGGTATCAACCTGACACGCCAGGTCACGAAGGACGTGTCCATCCGAGGCCGTTTGGCAATCTGGTGGTTGATCGAACAGCGTCGCTCGATCGGTGCCGGTAAAAACGAGCTGGACGGGCGCGAGGCGTACCTGAAGATCGAAGGGCCCTGGGGCGGCTTCATGGGCGGCCGCACGCTGGCGTTGTTCTCGCGCGGAAACATCGAAATCGACGCCATGTACGGTCACGGCAACGGCGTTGGCCATCCTTGCGATCTCAACCAGTTCGGCCCGACCTGTGGTCACGTGGGTTTCGGCGTGCAGTATCCGGGTTTCACGCCAAGCCTCCGCTACAACACGCCCAAGCTGGGCGGCTTCCAGGTTGAGGCGGGCATTTTCGATCCGACCACGCTCGAAGGTCGCTTTCAGCGCACGCCGCTACCTCGGGTCGAAGGCGAAGCAACCTATGACGTCAACACCGACGAGGACACCTTCGGAGCGCGCATCTTCGCCAGCGGCCTGTGGCAGCGACTCGCGGAGGGCAACACGGCGACCATGCCGCGCACGCTGAAGGTAGCGGACGCTTGGGGCGTCGCCTACGGCCTGCGCGTGCACGCAGGACCCGCTAAGCTCGGTTTGGCGAGCCATTTCGGTTCGGGTTTGGGCATCAGCTACCCGGTGGAGAACACGCAGTACCCGGCCGACGAGAAGCTGAACCTGCGCAAAGCCGACGGCTACTACGCGCAGTTCATGCTCACGCTCGGGGCTACCGATATAGCGCTCGGTGCCGGTGTCAGCCGCATCAAGCGCTCGCCGTACGACGAGAGCGGCGGCTCGACGGGTACCCCGGCGAATCTGATCAAGTCGCAACGCGGCATTTCGGTGGGGCTGTACCAACACTGGGACAAGGTCGTGTTCGGACTCGACTACTTTCGGGCTGACTACACCTGGTACGCGAACAACAAGCAGGCGCTCAACTTCATCAGCGCTGGCGCGACCCTGCACTACTGAGGCCCCGTAAGGTTGAGACCCCGTAAGGTTGAGACCCCGTAAGGCTGACGCCCCGTAAGGCGCCAACTGCGTAAAAATCCACAGTCAGCGTTCCGCAATTTATGAACTCTTTCCCCCGTCGCTACTGACTCCAATTCTAACCGCGTCATTTTCGGCTTCAGGCGAGCGGGCCTCCTAAATCTCAAGAAAAGTCATGCCTCAATTCAACATCACCCTGGTCGCGCCTCTCGCCTTCGCTTACATCGCGGCTTGTACTGCGGGTGGTGATGTAGTTCCCGAGGGTTCGAGCGGAGGAACGGGGTCGGCGGCGGCCGGGACGGCGTCCACCCCCACGGCCGGGACTGGGACCACCGCTGGCGCCAGTGGTAGTAGTTCTTCGACCGCTGGTACCAGCCCGGGCACGGGTGGGGCAGGTGGCGGTTCCGCCGGCGCAGGGACGGCGGGCAGCGTGGCCAACACGGCAGGCAGCGGTGGCACTGGCGTGGTTATTGAGGACCCCTACCAAGCGGTCAAAGTCTTCGACAACTGGCGCGTCGACATGGAGTGCGTGAGCGATCCCGGCAAAAACTTCTTGTCGCCGACGTGCCAACAGGGCGGTGACATCTGCTGGATGAAGGACGACGGCGGCGGTCGCACGACGTTCACGATCAACAAGAAAGTCGGGGGCGACCCGAACAAGCTCTACAAGTTCCGCGTCCGCATTCGCGGCATTCTCGAGCCAAAAGCATTCGACCCTGCCAATTGTCCGCCGCTCTTTATGGGTGCCAATGACCCCATGCGAAGCTGCAAGTGCACGGCGGAGGTGCCAGAATGCATTCCGATCGAAAGCGGGTTCAATTTGATGCGCTTGAGCATCAGCGCGCCGAAGCAGCGTTATTGGATGAACAACGCCCAAGACTCCGTCAGCCACCGCGTCGAAATCATCGACGGTGAGTTCGACATGGAAGCGCGCGGCCAAGCGGACGTGGAGTACTTCTTCGACAACCTGAACACGGGCGAGATCCGCAACTGTCAGAATAAGGTGGCGCCGGATCTACCGTTCGTGGACGGCAACTTCTTCGTGCTCACGGTGCTGCCGGGAAGCGTAACCGCAGTCGACGCGATGTGAGTCGACCTTCTGTCTGGCTGTCGCATGCTCCTAGGTAACAGGGAGTTGCCGCGGCTTGGGCCGGCGCTTTTCTAGCTGGGGGCTACTTTTGACACGCTGGGCAGAAGTGTGAAGAACGCTGCGCGATGACCACGCGTTGAATCGGGGTGCTGCAGCGGGGGCAGGGCTCATCTTCGCGGCCGTACACCCGCCGCTCGTTCTGATACCCGCCGTCCGAGCCGTCCGGGTTCACGTAGTCGCTGATGCTGGAGCCACCGGTTTGGATTGAGCGGCGCATGACCTGTTGCGCTGCGACCACGATGGCCGCGCAGGCCGCGGCGTCGACGCGGCGGGCGACGCGCTTGGGGCTCACGCTTGCCACGAACAACGCCTCGTCGGCGTAGATGTTGCCGATGCCCGCGATCACGGCCTGGTCGAGCAGCAGCGATTTGATCGGAATTTCCCGCACGCGCGCGGCATTGAACAGGTGGTCGCCGTTGGCCTCGAGCGCGTCCACGCCGAGCTTGTCCAAGCGCGCGTCGCTCTGCCCGGCGCCGACCAGCAGCACCTTGCCGAACTTGCGTACGTCCCGGAAAAAGACGCGCGGGCCGCCGTCGGCGAACTCCAGCTGCAGGTGGGTGTGCTCGTCGGGCGTGAAGCCACGCGGTTGCTCGGTGGCTGCGGAGCGACGATCGGGCGCGCGCATCA
>JAYUYU010000229.1:0-2567 GCA_043752365.1 Myxococcales bacterium
CCGAGCAGGCCTACGCGGCCGCATTCGCAGCGCTCGGCAAGGGCGCGGACAACGAAGCCATCGACCGCCTGGAATTGCTGGCGGACCAAGGTGTCGCCAATGCCGATGCGAGTTTGCTGCGAGCAGCCGCCTACCTGGCGCGAGCCGACGGCGGCGGCGCTCAGCCTGGCGACTTGGGGCGCGCAGCCGCGGCCCTGAGCGAGGCCCTGCTGCTGCGCCCTGACGACGCGCAGGCCGAGCGCGGGCTGGACGCCGTGCAAGCCGAGATCGCGCGACGCAAGTCCAAGCAGCAAGAAAACGTCGTGGTGCGGCCGCGTTTGTCGCGCGCCGTCGCGGGCCTGCTGCCCGAGCAGCTTTGGGCGACCCTCGCCCTGCTCTCGTCCCTCGCGGTCGCGCTGGGTGTCGTGGTGCGGCGTTTGGCCAAACGCTCGCTGCCGCGCCTCACCGGCATGGTCGCGGTAAGCGTCGGTTCCGCGCTGGGTGTGGCTTTTGGCTCAGGCGCCTACGCGGCTGAGCAATTCAGGGTAAATTCGCAAGCTGGCGTAGTCGTCGTGCCCGAGGCGCACCTGACGAACGAGCAAGGGCGCCAGCTACCGTCCAAGCGCGGCGCCGACACCACCGTCGTGCCGGAGGGTGCGACCGTGTACGTACGTGAGCGCCGGCAAGAGCGCTACTTGGTCGAATGGGGCAGCACCGACGCCTGGCTACGCTCGAGCGAGGTCCGGCTGTTGGCACGTTGACCCAACGAGCTACTCGTTTGCGTGTAGTATCGGCATGGTGAAGCGTGGCCGCTTTTTGTGGACTCTGTTGCTCTCGGGCTGCGCCGGCGCTCCGCCCCCAAACAGCTCGACCACGTCTGCCGCTGGACCTGCCGCATCCCCACCGCAAGCGAGCGTGCTAGCGGCCCAGCCGACCAGCGCGGCCCCCCAGCCAGCCCCGGCAAAGTTTCGCGACTGCGGTGACCTCGGGTGCAAGGCCTTCGCGTCGGCGGCCGACGCCTTCGCGTTCGTGCTGGCCGAACAGCCCCGGGTTTTGGCTGTGGGCGAGGCACACGCCCAAGGCGACGGACCCAAGTCGGCCTCGTCGACGCGGCGTTTCATGGACGGCCTGCTCCCGCAGCTTTCGCCGCGCGCCAGCGACCTCGTCATCGAGCTGTGGTTGGCGAACGGCAGCTGCGGCAAGGTCGAGCAAAAGGTGGCAGAGCAGCAAGTTGCCGTCACCGCGCCTCAGGCCGCCACCAATCAGAACGAGTTCGTCGAGCTGGGACATCGGGCCAAAGCTCTCGGCATCATGCCGCACGCGCTCGTGCCCAGCTGCGAGCAGTACAAGCAAATCGCCGGCGCAGGCGCGGCCGACATCGAGGCCATGCTGACGATGCTCAAGAGCGTCACGGCGCGCGACGTCACGCAGCTGCTGGCAAAGCGCGCTCCCGAACGCTTGGTCGTCGCTTACGGGGGCGCCATGCACAACGATCTGACCCCGCGTCGAGGCCGAGAGGACTTCTCCTTCGGGCCCGAGCTGAACCAAACGACCGGAGGCCGCTACATCGAGCTAGACTTGGTGATCCCCGAACAAATCAAGGACACGGAAGCGTGGCGGGCCTTGCCTTGGTATGCGCACTACCCCAAGGAAGACGCGGGAACGGAAGCGTACCTTTTCAGCTGGGCGCACCACGCGTACGCACTGCTGTTCCCTCGTACCGCCCCCACCCAAACCACGCCGTGATCAGCGAGCTTTCAAACGTCATTCAGCCTTATGCCTGGGGTTCACACAGCGCGTTGGCCGCGTTGCGGGGGGAGGGCGCGCCCACGCCCAGACCCGAGGCCGAGCTGTGGATGGGCGCCCACCCACTCGCTCCCTCACGCTTGTCAGCGAGCGGTGAAAGCTTGCCCACGGTGCTCGAGGCCTCGCCCGCCGAGCATTTGGGCGCCACCGTGCAGGCTGCCTACGGTCCGAAGCTCCCGTTCTTGCTCAAAGTCTTGGCGGCCGGTACACCCCTCTCGCTTCAGGCCCACCCCTCCATCGGACAGGCACGCCAAGGCTTCGCGGCCGACGAAGCTGCCGGCATTGCGCTCGACGCACCGCACCGGAACTACAAGGACCAGAATCACAAGCCGGAGCTCCTGTGCGCTCTGGGCGAGTTCTGGGCGCTGTGCGGGTTTCGCGCTGTAGCCCCCAGCCTCGAGCTGCTGGGCGAGCTCGGCATCGACGAGCTTCAACCCTACCGCGCGCTGTTGGCCGCCGAACCAAACGCCATTGGCATCGAAGCGGCATTCTCGGCGCTGATGCAGACTCCCGCGGAGCGTGCGCAAAAGCTCGCTCAGCTGACGACCGAAGCTTGCCGCGCGCGCGCCGCCAAGAGCAAGCGCTTCGTCCACGAGCTGTCTTGGGTAGCGCGTCTTGGCGAGCTGTATCCGGGCGACATCGGTGTCGTCAGCTCGTTGCTCTTGAATCTGCTTCGCCTCGAGGCCGGGGAAGCCGTGTACCTGCCGGCGGGCAACCTGCACGCCTACCTGGGCGGCACGGGCGTCGAAATCATGGCCAGCTCCGACAACGTGCTTCGCGGC
>JAYUYU010000230.1:0-6706 GCA_043752365.1 Myxococcales bacterium
CCGTTGGGCGCCTTCGTTAGCTCGAGCGTGGGCTTGCCCAGCGTGCCTGCGAGCAACCCGCTGACGGGCGGCAGCTCCAAAAGCGACAGCACGTCCGCGAACGCTTGGGGGAACGCGCTGCCCTCGTTGAGCTCGCACGTGACGAGCAGCGCAGGCGCAGGCGCGGGCACGAAGCCCAGCACGGTCGCACCATGACGAGACTGCGACAGCGCGTCGATGGCCTTCACCAAGCGCTGGCTTTGCTCGGCGCTCAAACGGCCTCCAAACAGCTGCGCGATGGACTCGCCTGGGCCGACAGCGTTTGGCTGATTCTCGCCGCGCATCAGCAACGCGGCGCCCGTGCTCGCCGGTAGCTGCAACAACGGCGCTACGGCCCCCACGACCAACTCGCGCGCCAACAGCGCTGCGGCTCCGTCCGGCACGGGGGTGAGTGATAACTCGACCCGCACTCGATCGGCATCTGGAGTCAGGCTGACCGATACCTCGCGCGAGCTCTCCAACACGGCAAGCCAGGATTCAATGGTGTTGTCTGCGCCCGCCAGCAACACCTGCGGGTCCGCAAAGTCCGGCGCGCGTCCTTTGACATCGCGCTCGGCGCGATCGCGCTCTGAAAGCGCCCCGCGTCGCGCCTGCCAGGCTGCGCGTAAGCGACGCGCGAGCGCCCCCGCCAGGACATTTTCGGTGGCCCGCAGCGTGAGCCCCGGCTCAGTGCGCGCGCGCTTCGAGACGCCCTCGGCCACGAAACGACCGGCGTCGGTCAGCGCCGAAACCGCCGTGGCCAGCAACAAGTAGTTGCCCGAGACCCCGAGCGCGCCGTTGAACTCAGGCGCCCCGGGCGCGGGCAGCAGCCGCACGACTCGCGGCGCTACCTCCACGCGCCGAAACTTGGCGGCGTCCCCGAGCGTCAACGACGCCACCAACTCTGCCCCGCTGACCACGTGCACCCCGAGCACGACGTCGAGCTCGGCCGCGTCTTTGCGGGACAACAGCGCTCCGACCACCGGCACCGATTCGTCGAGGCTGCCAGCTGCCGTGGGCGGCAACGACAGGCTGGTAGCTAGCAAGACGGGCAGGCTCGACGGCAAGGCTTGTGCATAGTCGCCGCCTAACAGACGCGCGCGCTGCCACGTCTGCTTGGGATTGCCGAGCGAAAGCTCCGCGATGAGCGCGGCGGGCACCGGGGCCTCCGCCAAGGTAGCGGAAGCCGCCGGGGCCGGCGCATCTTTCGAGCGACATGCAGCAAGTGCCAAAAGCACCGCTGCCCAAAGCAGTCTGCGGAGTCGCACGTCGGGCTCGCTCAGAACGGAATGTCGTCGTCGCCGCCACTAGAGCCGCCGCCGGTGCTGCCGCCGCCGCCGCCGCCGTAGTCTTGGTCGTCATAGCCGCCGCCGCCGCCACCACCGCCGGCCGGAGCGTCATAGTCTTCGCCGCCAGCGCCGCGACCACCACCACCAGCGCCAGCGCCACCACCACCACGAGCGCCACCGCCGCCGCCGCCGCTGCCCGAGAGGATGATATTCGAGGCCACGATTTCGGTGCGGTACTTCTTGTTACCTTCCTTGTCGTCGTAGCTGGAGGTGCGCAGTCCGCCCTCGATAAACAGCCGCGAGCCTTTGGTCAAAAATTTACCCAGCGCTTCCGCGCGCTTTCCCCAAACCACGACGCTATGCCACTCGGTGCGCTCCTGCCGGACTCGGTTTTTGTCCAGGTAGGTCTCGCTCGTGGCGAGCCGCAACTTCAGCACGGACTGACCGCCGGAAGTGACCCGGAGCTCCGGATCAGCGCCAAGGTTCCCCAACAACATCACACGATTCAGTCCTTCGGCCATTTCAAGTTCCTCTGGGCACAGTCGTGGCGTTGCCCAGCGTTGGCGTCAAGGAACGCTCGGACATTGTTTGGCTCGAATCACGAGCAGGGAATCCATAGGGGGGTCGGGGGGATAGGGAGAGCCGCCGACTCCGTGTTCTCGCGCTCACGCTCGCTAGCCGGCGCTGACGCCGCGGCTCTGCACGACCACGCCGGATTCGAGTTCGCTCAATAAAGACGCGACTTCGCCGCGGATTTCGAGCAGACGCGTGCGCAGAGTCACGCGCTTTTCCTCCACTTCGGGCGCGGCGGGCTCGGCGCCGCCTTCGCGGAGCTTTTTGCGCGCGCCGGCAATGGTGAAGCCGTGGCTGTACAGTAAATCTTTGACGGTGATCAGCTTGTCGACGTCGCGACGCGAGTAGATGCGCTGACCCTTGCGCGACTTCTGCGGACGAATCGAGCGAAACTCCGTCTCCCAATAGCGAAGCACGTGCGGCTCGACGCCGACGATCTCGGAGACCTCACCGATCCGGTAGTAGAGCTTCACGGGGTGCTTGAGGCGCTCCACGTCAGGCGTCCTTCGCCGCCGTGTCCGAGCCGCCCGCCGTACCCTCTTCACCGTTGAGGGCTTGCTTGAGCAGCTGGCTCGCCTTGAAGTTCAAGACGCGGCGCTCGGT
Organism: Myxococcales bacterium; assembly: GCA_043752365.1. Classification (GTDB taxonomy): domain Bacteria; phylum Myxococcota_A; class Polyangia; order Polyangiales; family Polyangiaceae; genus PMG-095. The sequence goes on from JAYUYU010000230.1 coordinate 2,484, forward strand.
AATGGTGATGGGCTCACCCGTCTGCGGGTTGCGCCCCTGCCGCTGCCGCTTGTCGCGGAGCACGAAGTTACCGAAGCCGGAGATCTTTATCTTCTCCCCACGCCCCAAGGTCTCTTTCATGGTCTCGAACACCAAGTCTACGAGATCAGCCGACTCCTTCTTGGAGAAGCCGCCTAGCCGCGTATACACGGCGTGTACGATGTCTGCCTTGGTCACGATGGCCTCGCTGCGAAGTGGGGTTCGCTTCCCTTGAAGCGAAAATAGTACCGAGCGCCCTACGGAAGTCCATAGCGAAGGGGCCAGCCACCCCAGCAAACACGGGGGCGGGGAGACGGGGAGGCCAGCAAGGAGGAATGTTTGGGCCGCAGGCCCAACAAATCCTCCCCGCTTCCTCGCCTCTCTGTTTTTACCGCTCCCGCTCTCGCTCTCGCCTTGTCCAGCTATGCCGCGAGGCCGGGCAGCTCTTCGGTTTCGGTGGGCGAGGAGATGCGGTCGGGCGCCGGGACGGGGCGGCCAAGCTGCTCGAACACGACCTGGCTGGCAACGTAGCCGTAGCCGAGGGTGAAGAGCAGGGCGAACGGGGTCGCGAAGTAGTGGGACGTCTGGACCGACGCCACGACGCTGGCCGCGCTGATCAGACACAGCGCCATCTCGAGCAGCGGCAGCTTGGCGTGTTGGAAGTAACGACCAGCCACCGAACCACGCTTGGGGGTGCGGACGAACTCGCCCGCCATTTTGGTCAGACCATCGAACACGGCCAACGTTAGGTGCGGAGCCAAACCCGCGCCCAGCGCAATCAGCGCGGGTAGGCGCTTGGCGGCGCCCCAGCCCGAGCGACCTTGAGCCACCTCGGCCGTGATGTAGAACGTCGCGATCGACCCCGTGGCGCCGAAGCACAGCGGTAAGTCGATCAGCAGCATGGTCTTGAGATCGGTAGCGGGCATGAGGATGAGCGCCGGCAGCAGCAGAATGCTGAGCATCACCATCATGGGGTACGCGAAATGCGGCAGCATGTGGAAGCACGCCTCGATGCGCTGACCGAGCGAGAGCTTGGACGACACGACGCGCTTGAGCAGCTTGCGCGCGGTTTGCACGGTGCCCTTGGCCCAGCGGAACTGCTGCGCGCGGAAGGCCGATATGTCCTCGGGCAGTTCGGAGGGGGTGAGCACGTCGCTGCGATAAACGAAGCGATAGCCCGCCATTTGTGCGCGGTAGGACAAATCGAGGTCTTCGGTCAGGGTGTCGTGCTGCCAGCCGCCGGCCGCGTCGATGGCCGCGCGACGCCAGATGCCGCCCGTGCCCGAGAAGTTGAACATGTGACCGGCGCCGAAGCGGGCGCGGTTTTCGACCATGTGATGGCCGTCGAGCATCAACGCCTGCACTTGCGTGAACAAGCTGTGGTCGCGGTTCATGTGCCCCCAGCGGGTCTGCACCATGCCGATGAGCTTGTCCTGAAAGTGCCCCACGACCTGACGCAAGAAGTCCGCCTGCGGAACGAAGTCCGCGTCGAAGATGGCGATCAGCTCGCCCTTGGCGCTGCCAAGGCCGTAGTCGAGCGCGCCAGCCTTGTAGCCGTCACGGGTAGGGCGGCGCACGTGCTGCGCGTCGATGCCGCGAGCGATCAGCGCTTGGACCGCCTCCCGCGCGATGCGTATGGTTTCGTCGGTCGAGTCGTCGAGCACCTGAATCTCGAGCTTGTGCGCGGGGTAGTCGAGCCTGCCGGTTGCGTCGATCAAGCGCGCGGCCACGGTGGCCTCGTTGTAGATGGGCAGCTGCACCGTGACCGTCGGAAGCGCGTCTTCAGCGATTTCAACCCGGCGCTCGCCCACCTGAATCCGGCGGCGATGCAGCCAGCATTGGTAAACGAGGAGCGCGCGGTGCGCGCCGTAGGCACAGAGAACGATGAGGACGGAGCAATAGGCCGCTAACAGCAAGATTTGCATCGGTTGCTCTTTGCGAACTACCAACCCCCGGCCTCCCGATTGTCACCGAGATGTAATTCAGTGTACGGCCGTGTCGGCGACGGCAGGCGTTTTCCTGCGGTTTTGAAGGGCCCGACGTCACCCTAAACGGTTAGAAACCGACGTCGGCGCCGCCCGGAGCCGGGTGATTGCCCGGTTTGGGCGGCTTCACGCCGGGCCGGTTCACGTGACCGGGAACCTGAGGGCGTCCCGGTTGCGCCACCGGCACTCGGGGCGCGGCCGAGGGCGCGGCCGACGGGCTGACGTTGACCAAGCCCGTCGTCGGGGTTGGCGGAGACTCAGCCACCTGCGGCGGAGGAGTAGGCGCGACCGGGGGTGCGGCAACCGGGAGTGTAGGCGCTGCCGGTGCCGGTGTCGCGTCAGCGGCGTCGCCGCCGAGCGTCTTTATCAGCACGGCGCCGCCGATCGCGAGCACGACCACCGCTGCGGCGGCAGCCGCGATGATGGTGCCCCTGTTCTTCGGCGCCGACGGTGTCGGCGTTTGCGTGGTGGGCGCACCCGTCGCCATCTGCAGGGTGTTCGCGTTGCCCGCGCTTTGGCTCAAAACTGCGTTCGGTCCCGTGCGATCAGCCGTGGGGTATGGCGTCACCGGCATGAAACTCGGCGGCGTCATGGCGCCCTGGCCGGGTGTGAGGGCCGGCGACGACATCGCCATCGGGCCACTGGCAAAACTCGGGATCGGAATATCGCCCGTGGAGTAGGCGCGTCGGACCGAAAGCCCGCACACCGCCGCCAACGACTCGGCCAGTTCACTGGCGCTGGCAAAGCGCCCTTCGGGTTCGCGTGTGAGCGCCTTGACGAACCAAGCGTCGAACCCGGGCGGCACGTCAGGCGCGAGCTGCGACGGAATCGGCAGCGGAGCCGTGCACAACTTGACCAGCAAATCGCCGACGGCTTCGCCCTCGAACGGTAGCGTACCGATCAAGCAGCGGTAAGCGATGACACCCACCGACCAGAGATCCGAGCGGTAATCCACGCTGCGTAGGCCGCGCGCTTGCTCCGGGCTCATGTAGTACGGCGTGCCGAGCACGGAGCCGGTACGGGTCGCGGACGAGTTGGCCAACTGGTTGTCGGTGAACTTGGCGATGCCGAAGTCGACCACCTTCGCCACGTCGGCGCCGTCTTCGTCGTCCCAAACCAGGAAGACGTTCTCCGGTTTCAAGTCGCGATGCACGATGCCGGCTGCGTGCGCCTTGGAAAGCGCACGGCACACCTGCATCAGCATGCGACCCGTCTCTTTGGCGTCCAGACGCCCCACGCGATCGAGACGCTTGTCCAACGGCTCACCGCGCAAGTACTCCATGACGATGAACGGCTGACCGTCGTCGGTGACGCCGTGATCGTACACCTCGACGACGTGCTTGCTGCGCAGCTTGGCTGCCGCGCGCGCTTCGTTGTCGAAGCGGTTCCGCGCCTCGGGGCTCTCGGCGTATTCGGAGTCGATGAACTTGACCGCTACGTGCGTGCCGAGGGTGACGTGGGTGCCCTCCCAAACAGCGCCCATACCGCCGCGCCCGATCAACGTAGAGAGCCGGTACTTCCCCGCTACCAATCCGGGAGGAGCGACGTCCTGAACCACCACGGGTTCGAGGTTAGCGATCGTTTGTCCGGCGCGCCAGCTGCGCGCGGCCTCGAAACCACTGGTCATTCCTTCCGACGGGGGCTAGGCCCCAGGGCCGAAAGACCAGAAGCGTGTGCTTTCCAGAAGCGCAGGATGGGCGTGTTAAGACCGGCGCGCGATGGCAACGCGGCTATTTCCACCGGGCTCCGAAGACGTCATCTACGTGGTCGACCTCTCGAGCTACGTGCTGCGCGCGTACCACGCGGTGGCACCGCTCTCGAGCCCGAGCGGTGAGCCCACCGGTGCTGTCCACGGCATGGTCAACATGCTCGAGCGCATGTTGCGCGAACGCAGCCCCCGGCTGATGGCAGTGGCACTGGACGCAGGGCGCGACACCTTCCGACGCGAAATCTACCCCGAGTACAAGGCGCACCGTCCCCCCTCGCCGGACGACTTGCGCAGCCAACTACAACGCTGCGAGCAAATCGTGCTCGGCTACCACGCCGCGGTCTACAAGCAAGAGGGCGTCGAGGCCGACGATCTGATCGCCACCGTCGTGCGTCGTGCCCGCGAGCTGAAGCTCAAGGTCGTGATCTTGGCGGCGGACAAGGATCTGATGCAGCTCGTCGGCGACGACGTGATGCTGTGGGACACCATGCGCGATCGCGTGATCGGCCCGC
>JAYUYU010000231.1:0-6702 GCA_043752365.1 Myxococcales bacterium
AGGCCAGCCCAGCGGCGCCGCAGTCCAACGCGCCCGTGAGCACGACGGCCACGACGCGCGGGCCGTAGGCTTCGGACGCTGAGCGAAAGAGCGGATTGACCGCCGGACGGTGTCCATTTTCGCGGGCCAAGCGCACGACTTCAATGCGACCTTGCCGCACCAGCAGGTGATTGTCCGCGGGCGCGACGTAGACCCGGCCATGCTCAATGCGCTCCCCGTGCAGCGCATCCGTCACGCGCAACGGGCTGCCTGCGCCTAAAACTTGAGCCAGAGCGTTGCCCGACACTTCCGGCTGGTGCAGTACGACGAACACTGCGGCAGGAAAGTCTTTGGGCAGCTGAGCCAAAACTTGCTTCACAGCCAGCACGCCCCCGGCTGACGCCCCAATACAAACAATGTCTCGCTTTACCGGCTCATCCATCTTGTTCTCTCGCTCCACGTCTCCCCGACAGCATGTAGCGTGCCATGGGGTACCGAACGGCTTCGCTGCCTGCGACCGCTGCGCGTCTCCGCGACGGTCGTGTTGGCGCTTGCGCCATCGCGCCTCAACCGTCGCGTTCTGCCCCTTCACCCGGCGCGAGCGATGAGTGACTTAGTTAGATCACTGAGTGAGGTGAGCGACGTGAGGGAGAGGGAATGGTCTGTAGGTCTGGCGAATAGGTGCGACCGCGAAGAAACAGTCGTAAGCTGATAGCGGACATGAAAGAGAGCACGGCAGAGACTCTCAGCTCCCCGGGTGTCACCCGGATTTTGCTAGTCGAAGACCATGGCGTCTTCCGTTCGGGGCTAAAGCTGCTTTTTGCCAGCGAGCCCGCGTTCGAAGTCGTGGGCGAAGCTGACAACGGCATTGACGCGCTACGCTTGGCCGCTGCTCTGCGCGTCGACCTGGTCCTCATCGACCTAACCCTGGTGGGTCGCACCGGCATTGAAGTAACACGTGACCTTGTTGGACTGATGCCGGGCATTCGAGTCATCGGACTGTCGGCCAAGGACGACATAGCGGCTGCAGCGACGCTGTTGGACGCTGGCGCGCATGGCTACGTCGTCAAGCGGAGCGCATTTGCGGAACTGGTCAGCGCGATCAGGCTCGTGGCCAACGGTCATACCTACGTGGATCCGAGTATTGTGTCGCCGCTTCCGCCAGCACCAGCGCGGCGCAGCGGCGAAGTGTTGGTTGCGCCCTTGAGCCGGCGAGAGGCTCAAGTCATGCGCCTGCTCGCGGTCGGTCGAACCGTCAAGGACATCGCGGAAGAGCTAGGCATGAGCCCGCGGACGCTTGAAACGTACAAGGCCCGAGCCATGTCCAAGCTCAATCTCAAGAGCCGCGCTGAGCTGGTTCGGCATGCCGTTCAAGCCGGATGGCTACGCGACGCGTAGCCCGCAGCGCCCCGCGGGGCGCCGGGCGCTGCGGTTTTTCGTGGCAGTGGGGCGAGCGTGTGCGCCGCGCTCGGTGTCACCGATGAGAGTCAGGACTTCACCGGGCTTCAGCCGAAGTTTTCCGTGCGCCGCGCCTGGCATTGCGATTGCAACATCGCCGCGCATGAGCAACCTCAGAAGTTCGGAATCGGAACAGAACACGCGCCTGCAAGACGGGCTCGCAGGAGAGCTGCCCGTTCAGCCCAGCTCGCTGGCCAGCGCTTCTATGCAGCTGCCGCTGGCGTCAGAAACGGCCATCGCGGAGCCCATTCCTTCAACGGAGGTGCCGGCGGCGAGCCCGCTACCCGACCGCAGGCGCAACAGCCGCCCAGGGTCCGTTGCCAAGTGGTGGCCCGTCGCTCTGTTCCTCGCAGTCTTAGCAACTATCGGCGCACTCGCGGCCTCCAAGAGTGGCGATCAACGAGTCGGTCCCGCTGATCGCACTAGCCCTGGCTCGCCTGTCGCGCCCCGGTGAACTTACCCCGCCCCCTTCGATTGCTCGGTGCGGCCGCAGCTACATTCAGTCGGCGGGGCGGAATGCACCTTGCAGTCGGGTTCGTGCAGGCCGTCGCGCACGCAGGCCTCACAGGCGCATTTAAAGGCGGCCGCCGCTGGCGGGGGGTGGGCTTCGTTCATGGCTGTCGCCTAGCAAGACCTGGGCCTTGTCGCTCTCGCACTCAGCGGGCGTGCTCCGCGAGGCGAGCAGCGAGCGCGTTGGTGTACCTGTCGCGCAAGGCCGATTGCTCAACGCCAGCGGGGCTTTCTTTCGCTACCGAGGTCATGTAGCCGACGCGGTGTGCCAAGTAGGCAATTTCGAAGAACGGCAAACGAAGCTGAATTGAAGCGTCGCTCGCGGCCCGCGCATACAAACTTGCAAGGCCCCGCCTATTCGCTGTCGAGAGACCCAGCTCGGCGCCGGCACCGGCGACGTCCCAGGCTATATCGCAGGGGCCGGGGTAGAAGTGGTCGTCGCCGTGGTCGAAGGCGTCCAGCTTTTTCAGGCCTGCTGCGGTAGTCAGCCACTCTTGCGGTAGCAGGTGACCGTCCACCACAGTGGCACTGACCGCGACGGAGCTGGCACGGCTGGCCAAGCTGGACAGCGGGCGGCACGCGGGGCTGCCAAGCGCTTGGGTGATGTTGAAGCGGGCCATTTCGACCAGTGGCTCGATTGCCGCGAGCTCAGCACCCCCCAGTTTTTCACGACGAAAGGCCAGGTAGGTGGCAACGGTACGCAGCAGCTCCGCGGTCACAGCTCCGCGAGTCAACTGCCGGCCGGGTAAGTGCTGGAGCACCAGCATCCCGTGCTGAAGCTTGTACGTTCTTGGCGTGACGCCGCTCTGCTGCAGCAACTCTGCGCGGGCCCGGACGCGCTCGCCGTGCTCTCCAAAGCCGGCGAAGCGGAGCATGAGTGTGTCTTGGCCCCCTACCTTCGCGACGAACTTTCGCCGTTCGTGCCGAGGAATGCAGCTCATGCCCCATGCCTGATGGCCCAACCAAGAACGCCAGGAGCCTGCAGACAAGTCGCAAAGCTCGGCCCCTGGCACCACGCGCTTCAACCACGCCGCGTCGAAGTCGGAAGAAAAGTGAGCGTGCTGGGCCCAGGTGGCGCGCGCTGCCTCGTTGACGAAATCGGTACCATCACAGCTGTAGCTCGGCAGAAAGACGATGCGCTGCGCCGGGATTCCCAACTCTCGTAGGCCCCGAGCCACGCAGGTTAGAGAAGAGCCACTTTGCCCAGGACCCTCGTCGACTAGAAAAAAATCGGCGCCAGCGTGGGCGGCCAGCTCCGCCAACAGGGTGGGCTCGTCTTCGGCGTAGTTGAGGCCGACGCCGAGACCCGCGAAGGCGAACAGGCGGTCGTTGAAAGGCATGTGATAGCTCGGCTCGAGGACCGCACCGATGCTCCAGTCAGTTTGCGCGCCCTCACCAGCCTCGTCGCCATCGCGTGCAATGCGCGTGATGACCAGCTCGGGAAAGAGCGTCAGCTCGAGGTTGTCGATGAAGAAGTAGCCGACACTCGGCGAGAGCCGGAACTCCGTGGTTTTGCTTTGGTGCGTGAACGCGAGGACGCCGCCCACCTCGACGACACTGCGGCTGGCATAGGCCAAATCGCTGCCCACGCCGGCATTTTTTGCGACTTCCACATCATCGGTGGCCCGGACGTCTGGCGGCGGTCCCCCGGGAGGAGTAGGCGTTTCATCGGCGCCGGCGTGGTCGGTTTCCTTGACGCCTGGCACGCGGCCTTTGTCGTCGGTTGTGGCGGCCTTTTGAGCGTACGTCAGCGCCGTGCAATTGAGCACGGTCGCGAATGAGGTGACACGTCAGCATGCAGTCAGTTTCACTTGATATCCTCCGAAAGGGTTCAAAGTCGCTCGAGCGGTAGGCCGGCATGGCCTGCAACAACCGCGCCGCCCTGTTTGCTGGCGCCGCCCTGCTGAAGCTCACGCTGCTGGTGCGTTTCGATACTCGGCGCATCCTGCGAAGCACGCGACGTTCTGCTCTGATGGGCCGTCTCGAGCCGAACGCGAGTTGCTCCGCGGTAGCTCTGCGCGGTGCGCGGAGCGAGCTGCCACGTTGGTACATCTTGCTGCTATCCCGATTGCGACTTTGCTGACCACGGATGGGCACTGCGAGACTTGCGATCGCTGGCCCGGCGCTGGACGATTTGCCACGCTGTCGCCGTACTGTGAAGGGGCTTTTGCTGACGTGCTTTACACCGGGTCGCCCCTTTGCCGGCGGTTTATAACCCGGAAGGGTGACTCGTTGGTTGGTATGGGCCCTGCAATAGCTTCGGCCATGGCAACGACGGTCCACAGTGGACGCGCCGCCTTCGGCCAATGAGTACGATGACCCAGAAGGGCCGCGCCGCTATGGCGTCGAAAGCCCGGTGCAAACGCTGCACTCAAGATATGTATCGAGCGCGGCGATCCTGGTGGGAACGCCTGATCGGTGTCCGCCGTGCCACGCGCTGCTATGGGTGCGGTGCGCGCGGTTGGGTCTTTCGTTGATGTGCCACAGCGCAGACTAACAACGCGCTGGCCGCGTAGCGTCAGAGGACCCAAAAAAGCTGCGGCGGGAACAACATTGCGTTGAACCCGCCGAGCTTGCAGAGGAACGCCGCCTCGCACCCGGCACTGGGCCGGGCGCGACGGCGGTAAGCTTACTCAGCGCACGCCGCCGCCGGGGGTACCCGAGCCGCTGCCGCTACCCGAGCCGCTGCCGCTACCCGAGCCGGTGCCGGTGCCAGTACCGGAGCCGCTCTTGCCGGCGCCCGTACCGGAGCCGGATCCGGTCGTACCGGAGCCGGTAGTACCCGAGCCAGTCGTACCTGAGCCAGTCGTACCTGAGCCAGTACCGGTCCCGTTCATACCCGAGCCGTGTGCGCCCGAGCCATGCGAGCCGGAACCAGTGCCCGAGCCATTCGTGCCGGAGCCAGTCGTACCGGAGCCGGTGGTGCCGGAGCCGGTGTCGGGGCTCATGGAGCCGCTGCCGTCCGTGCCGGAGCCGGAATCACCGGGCGAATTGCCGCTCGAATCGGTTTGCGACGGATCGCTCGATGTCCCGTTGGCGGGTGTCATGGCGCCGCGGTCGTTCTCGTGATTACACGCGGCCCCAGCCAGCGCGATGCCCAGACAAAAAAGCATGTTGATATTGCGCATGGTCTCTCCGCTAGTTAGCGCCCCGCCGATGAGCCGTTGCTCTGCTTGCGCGGCGACTTGGCCTTTTCGTTCTTTGCCGATGCGCTGCCCTGCTCTCGCTGGTTCGCGCCGCCCGACGAGCCTGCGCTCTTGTCGGACTTTTGCGAATTGGAACGAGGACTAGCTTGCGCGGACTGTTTACTTTTTTCGTTAGTAGCCATGAGAGCCATCTCAGCAAGGGGCGTGCCGAAAACAATAGCGGTTGTGAATCGCGCAGCGCTGTGCATTAGCGAGCCCGCAGGGCCCTGACTTGAAGTTGCAAACGCCGCTTGCCAAGGCACGAACGCCCCGACTGCTCGATCCCACGTTGCCCAATTCGGTGAAAGTGAACCCACGGACACAGGGTGCGCCTCGTTGCTCCTGCCTGGAGTCTGGGCCCGCCAAAGACGGTACTGTGATGAGCAGCAGTATGGCGGCAATCAAGACCCAAAGATGTCACCTGCTCCTCGTGCGTGAGTCGCCGCACGGCACATGCCAGAAAAATGCTCGGCCTGCGGCGTCGGCTTGCCGCATCAACCCACTTCGCGGGTGCGCGCGCCGCCGTAGCCCGCAAGCACTTGCTGACAGCTGGAGCCGCGGCGATCACGCTCCGCGGCTTGGTCCATCAAAGCTTGCATGGCTTGCCACGTGCTGTCCCAAGAAAGCCGAGCCAGAAACGGATCGGCGCGCCGCAGCAATCGCTCGTTTGGCTCGCTCATGGCCGCCTCACAAGCCGACACGAAGTCTCGCGGTGTGTCGGCGATGGGGGCAAGGCCCAGCACTGAGTACGGGCGCACGACGTCGCGAATCGAGGTCGAGACGACTGGCCTTCCAGCGGCTAGGTACTCCGGCGTCTTGGTAGGGCTGATGAAGCGCGTGGCGTCGTTCTTCGCAAACGGTAGCAGCGCCACGTCCCAGCCGGCCACGTAGCTTGGCAGCTCCGAGTACGACTTGGAGTCCAGGTAGTGGATGTTTGGTAGGCGTGGCAGCTCCGAAAGCTCTACCTTGACCACGGGCCCCAGCAAGATGAGCTGCCAGCTCGGACGAAGACGCGCCACGGCTTCCAACAGTCCAAAGTCCATCCGCTCGTCAATCACTCCAAAGAAGCCCAGCCGCGGACCGGCGATGCCAGCCTGATCCGCGGGCTCCGCCGGGTGACGGCGTGCCTGGGCGAAATGGTCCCGATCCACGCTGCACGGGAACGCATGAATGTTCCCGTGCAGATGCTTCTTCGCCTCGAACAGCGCGTTGCCGCCGGTAAACACCACGTCCGCCAGGCTGAAAAGCTCGGCTTCGCGAGCTAGCAGTTGCTTTGGTGCGCCTTTGAAGGCCGAAAGCTCATCCATGCAGTCGTACACTCGGGCCAGCGGCTGTAGCGACGCGGCAACTGGCAGGGCCATGGGCGTGTAAAACCAAGCCACGTGAGCCGCAATGCCGTGCTCGATGCTCAGCTCGACTAGCAGGCGCGCCTGCTGCGCACCGCGCTCCGCGTCCGATAACCCCCCCCATAGGTGGGGGACCACGACGTGCACGCCGGTGCGAGGGTCGCGTGTCACGTCGAGGCGGGCCGTGCTGGCATCCTCGATGGGCTCTTCCACGTAGAATACGC
>JAYUYU010000232.1:0-2564 GCA_043752365.1 Myxococcales bacterium
CGCCCGAAGTCGATTTCCGCGATGCGGATGTGACCGTGCTCGTCGCGCTCAGCGTCTTCGAGCTCGGCCAAGTCGGATTCCGGAATCGACTCGACCAAGCCTTCGGCTAGCACGGCCACGCCGTCCGAGCGGCCGTAGGCCAAGCGCTTGATGACGGCGCCGGCCAACACATCCACGATTTGCCGCAGCGGGATCTGCTTGCCCGGAAACTCCTCGGGAATCACCGTGAGCGTGGCGCCGGCTGCCTTGCCGATACCGAGCGCCAAGTGCCCCGCTTTTCGGCCCATCGCGACTACGAAGTACCAACGCGAGGTGGTCTGCGCGTCCGTCAGCAGGTCGCGCACGATGCCGGTGCCCACGTGGCGCGCGGAGGGTCGTTTCGAGCGTTTGCGGGTCTTTGGTGGGGTTGGCGCGCGCCGTGCCCAGGCACGAGCCGCCCCGGAAGTGGATCCTGGAAACGGATTCGATGTCGAGCGGCCGCGCATGCTTCAGCTCGCCGCGCATGATCCATTGGAAGCCGTCGCGTATGCCCAGCACCGGAATGCCCGAAAGGCAGGCCCGGATAGTCGCGGCGCCGATCACGCTGTTGATGCCCGGAGCCGGGCCACCACCGACCAAGATCGCCAGCTTGCTTTGGTCCGCCATTTGAAGTTTCCAAAACTATTCGGTCCGCGAGCGAGCGCCAAGCGCCGTGCCGTCTTTCCTCGAGGCCAGAAGATTTTCCCGAGAATGCAGCAAAACCGCGTCAAAGCCATGGCTGCCCTGTGGGTGACGCGAGGTTGATGTGGCACACTGACTGGAACCGGTACCAGATTAGGCGCGAGCCCCCGGACGGCTTCTCGTGCGCTAAGCTATCCGTCCTACCCGCTTTGGAGACACGAATGAAAGCTGCTTGGTTGAGTGTTGCTGGTTCCCTGGTTGTGCTGGGCTGTGGCGCGTCGGGCAATGGCACCGACAAGCCCGTGAACACCGCTGGCAGTAGCTCAGGTGGTAGCAGCGCCGGCGGTAGCGCGACGACCGGCGGCGCGGGCATGTCGAGCGGCGGCACCGCGAGTCAAAGTGGTTCAACGGCGGGCGGCACTGCCGGCATCGGCACGGCGGGCAGCGGCGGAGGCGGCGCTGGCAGCGCGGGAGCCGGCAGCGCTGGCACGGGCGCCAAAGGCTTCGAGTGTCCGGCCGGCGCAGCCGAGGCTCCCAAGCTGACCGGCCTCACCCCCCTGCGCGTGGTCGGCGTGCCGCCAGCCGATGACTTCAACAACAACAACAACGACTCTACGAATATCGAAGGCGCCGTGTGGATTGGCGATGCCTTGTACGTGTCGGAAATCAACTCCGGCAAGGGCTCACCGCCGCCCTCGCGCATCTTGAAAATCACCGCTGACGACAAGGTCAGCATCGCCGTGCCTCCCGATGCGGGCAGCAACGGCTTAGCCGTCAACGCGGCTGGCGAGCTGTTCGGTTGTTTGCACAAAGACGGCTCGGTTTCGAAGCTCAGCCTGACGGGCGGGGCCGCTGTGCCGGTGGCAAGCATGTTCATGGGCAAGCGCTTCGATTCGCCCAACGATCTTACGATTCACAAGAACGGCACCATCTACTTCACCGATCCTGACTGGCAGTCGCCGAACCCCAAGCCTCAGGCGGCCACGCGCGCCTACCGCGTGCCGCCCGGCGGCATGCCAGTGGCCATCGAAGAGCTGAGCCAACCGAACGGCATCACGCTCTCGAAAAACCAAGACGTCCTGTACATCGGCGGCAACCAGCTCAAAAAGTACCCTGTCATGCCCGACGGCTCGCTCGGCGCTGGCACGACCTTCGTGCAAGGCGGCTCGTCCGACGGCATGGTGCTGGACTGCGGGGACAACCTGTACGCCACCTCCAACGGCGTCAAAGTGTACTCGTCCGCGGGTACGCTTCTTGACACCATCGACGTGCCCGAGCTGGGTCAGGTCACCAATGTCGCTTTCGGCGGCGCCGACCACAAGACGCTTTACATGACGGGGCAGGGCACCCAAATGCAAAAAGGCCTGTTCAAGGTCAAGATGAACGTCGTCGGTTTCCCGTATTAGACCGGCGTTTCGCACGCCCCGCGGCGCGCTCGAAACAATCGGTTTTGAAACGAGTTTAACAATGTAGAACCGGTTTCACAAAATCGGTTCTTGGATGTTAAGCTGGCCGCTGCTGATGCCTCAGAGGGCCGCCGTCGTCGCGCTTCCAGTCGAGCCCCGAGCGCTAGCCGCAGGCAGAGGCATCACGGCGCCTATGGAAGAAGCTCCCGCTCACGGCGACGTCGAGCTGAACTTCGCTTACGGCGGCGGCCTACGTTACTTCATGGGTGGCCGCTTCGTTGACTTGCCGGCCGGAGCACTGTCGGTGTTCTGGGGCGCGCTACCCCATCAAATCGTCGAGGTCGAGCCCAAGACCGAGTTCATGTACCTGCGAGTGCCGCTCGTCACGCTCCTGCGCTGGAACCTCGGCACTCCGTTCGTGCGCAAAGTTCTAGCCGGTGAAGTAGTCGTGGATCTACAAAGCCCCAGCTGGGATGCGGATCTCACGCGGCGCTGGAT
>JAYUYU010000233.1:0-15847 GCA_043752365.1 Myxococcales bacterium
TTGGCGGACCAGTAGGCGGCCTGCACCACGTACTGCGCGGCCGAGTCCTTGTTCTTGTTGACGGTGAAGTAATCTTCCATCGCGCGCTGAGCGGTGCGACGTGCAGCACCGTTGGCGCCGTCGTCCCCGCTGTACGGGTCCCAGCGCTTGAGCTCGGCGCTGGCGACGATGAAGTCGGCCTCCGCCATCTCCTTCGGCGAGGCGCCGAGCGACTGGAAGCGTTCGCGTGCCCGGGTCATGCCGCCGCGGTCACCCAAGCTGCCGTACAACGACAAGCCCTGACGCGCCGACTCGCGCCTGCTCTTCTCGGGGAAGTTTTGGTTGTTGCTGATCTTGTCGTACGTCTCGGCGGCGCGCGGGTAGTTGAAGAACAACACGTAAGCGCCCGCCAACGCGTCGTAGGCGTTTTGCAGGTACTTGGCGCGCTCTTCGTACTTCTTGGGCTGCGCCACCACGGGCGGCTTGGCCTTGGCGTCACCGTTCTTGAGTGAGGCGAGCGTCTTCTCGTTGCCGTAGCGCGAGATGAACAGCTCGTACATCTCGATGGCCTTGTCGTACTCGCCGACTTGCTTGTAGGCGAAGGCGCCGTTCATGGCCGCTTCTGGCGCCTCGTCACGGTCCGGAGCCGAGTCGAGCGCCACCTTGTAGGCAGCGGCCGCTTCGCGCCACTTCTTGTTCCGCTCCGGGCCTTCCGGCATCTTCTCGGCTTCGTCGTACAGCTTGCGCGCGTCGAGGTACGCGACGCCCTGCTTGACGGGCTTTCGGATGTTCTCTTCCGCCTTCTGCGTCTCGGCGTCGTAAGCGCAGCTCTTACCCTCCGCGAGCTTGCGGCTTTGCGCCGCGTCGCCCTCGAAGTTGCTCATGCTGATCAGCTTTTCCCAGGCCTTGTAGCCCCACTCGTTCACGCCGCAGTACTGGTCGTACATCGGCTTGAAGCGCTTCTTGGAGTTTTCGAAGTCGCCGTAGACGAAGTACAGGTCCGCGGACTGGAAAGCATACAAAAGGCCGTTCTTCTGCGGATCGCGATCGACCGCGATGCGGTCGTTGTACTCGTCGCGAGCCTTGATGGCCTCGAGCACCGGGCCAGGCAGGACGTCCTTGACGGGCTTTCGGGCGTCACCCTCGCCGGTGAACTTGAGCTCTTCGCGTTTCTCTAGTCCCTGCTGGCCGTTCGTTTCCTGAAAGACTCGGTACTGATCGTCCAGCACCTTTTCGGCGACCGTTACGACGTAGTACGCCGACGGTTGCAGGTACCTGTCGTCCTCGTTCGAGTCGCGGACGGCGGCGGCGCTGTCGCGCGCGGCCTTGACCTCCGCCGCTTGCGGCGTGCGACCGATGCCGGCCTGCAAGACCACGATCCAAAAGCGCGAGTCCGCCAGCCAGAAGCGGCTCTCGTAGGCGTCCATGGCTTGGGCGTCTTGCTCGAGGTAGGCGTTCCAGCCCGTCTCGGCCATGCGGTACTCGGCGATGGCTTTCTCGACCAGCGCGCGCTGCTCGCCAGGGTCGTTCAGCTCGAGCGCCTTGTCCTTGTAGGCGCGCGCGAAGTTCGTGTGATCGGCGGCGGCGCGCTTCAAGCCCCCCTTGACGAGTTGCTCGGCGGTCGTGAGCGCTTCCGGATCGTCGCGGTTCGCGTCGACCCAAGGCGTCGTCCCGACGTAGGCGGCCAGCTTGGTGCGCGCTTCTAGCGCTTTGCTGCCGTACTCCGCGCGAGCCGCGGAGCCGTCGGGCGCCAGCCGCGACAGCTGATCGTACAGCTCGGCCACCTTGTTTTGCATCACGGGCGCGTCGCGATCCATCGGGAATTTCTTGAGCGTGAGCTCGAGGGTCGCGACGGCGTTCCGGTTCTGCGTGATCTCGATGAACTCTTGGGCCAGCGCCTTGTAGATTTCCACCGTCCACTTTTTATCCTGTGGAATCAGCTGGGCGTCTTGAACGCGCGTGATGGCGATGGCCATCTTCTCTTCCGCGCGCACCGGGTCGGACTCGGTGTCGAGCACGTCGCTGCGCGGAATGTAGGGGTGCTCGGGCGGCGGGCCCTCGAAGTCGACGTAGGTGAGCGAGCCCGCGATGTAGGTGAAGGCTTCCTGGCGGAAGTCCGCGCCCGGATCACCGGTCTTGGCTTCTTGCTCGTCAGCGTAGGCCAGCAGCTTGACGAAGTTGTCGACCGCCGTGTGGTAGCGCTGCTGCTTGAAGAAGGTCCACGCCAGCTTGTACAGCGCGACGCCGTAGATTGGCGGCTTCGTGTACTGCATCGACTGTTGGTACGCGACGACAGAGCGATTCAGATTGTAGGGCCCGCCGCGCGGGTCGATTTGGTCGAAATGGAAGTTGCCGAGCTGCCACCAAATTTCTGCCAAATAGCGCGGATCTTCAGCCGCTTCGACCTTCTGAGGTAGCGGCTTGCAGCCGTCGTACGGGTCGGCGAACACGAGCTCTTCGGTATCGACCAGCTTGTCGGCGCCGCGCTTCACGACGCCGCGCTTGGCCTTGGCTTGGTCCAGCGGAACGGGGTTCTTGTTGTACCAGTCGTTCCAGAACTTATCGTCGTGGTCCTGCGGCATGGGCTGCAGCAAGATCTTCCCGGCGTCCTTCGGATCGTCCTGCACCGAGTAGCGCGAGGCACAAGCCAGCGTTCGCCAAGCTTGCTGCCCCTCTTCGATGCGACCAGCGTCCGTGAAGGAGTGACCGAGGTAGTAGTGGACGGCCGCCGTCTCTTCGTACTGCGGGAACTCCTTGATGATGCGGCGGTACACGCCGATGGCGGGCTCCAGCCCGATTGCCAGGTCGGCGTCGGTTTTGGCGCGCGCCTTCTCTTCGTACAGAGCGCCGAGTCGGAACATCGCGTCGGGCGTGGCGCGCGGATCGGCGTTGCTGCCGGAGTAGCGGGACACGAACTCTTCGAGTCGCGCGATGGCTTCGTCGCGTGACTCGTCCAAGCCGCGCTTCTCTACCGACAGCTCGCGATCGAGCGCCGAGAGCACGCGCTTTCGCCGCTCTTCGTAGTGGTGGCGCACGATCATCGTCAGGTTGCGCCGAAAATCTTTGGTGCCCTTCTCGTACTCGGCAGCCTCTTGCTGCAAAATAGCGAAGGCCCTCAGCTGGGCGGGCGTGGGCGGCGGTGACGGGGGCGCGCCCTTCTTGTTCTTCAGAGCGGCGGGGGTGCCGGTTCCGACGGCCGACGACGGCCCGGCAGTGGCAGCCGAGCTGGACGCGGAAACACCGGTCGTCGAGCCCGTCGGGGCAGCGGCAGGCTTGCCGGCAGAAGCGGCCGGCGCCGCAGAAGCAGCGGGCGCTGCGGAAACAGCGGGCGCAGCCGAAGCAGCGGCGGCGCTCGGCTTGGGAGCCTGTCCGGACGCCGAGATTGGCAACACGACGCCAGCCAGCACGGCGCACAGCAACGGCACGAAGGCCTGACGGCGCGTTCTCATTGTGCGTCCTCCGAGTCGTCGAGCACTTCGCGAAGCTCGTCGTTCAGGTTCTGCTCTTCACGCGACCTTTCACGCTGCAGGTTGCGCACCCGGACGCGCTGCTCCTCTCGCACTTCCCAGGCTTGCTGCACGATGCCGACGTCCGCTCTGAGCACGATGTTCTTCACGCGGTCCCTTACCAAAGCGAAATTCTTCATCGCGATTTCACCGACCAACAGGCGAGCCTGCTGGTCCAGCCCATCGAGGTTCTGAGCGTAGGTTTCGAGCGCCACGACCTCGGCGGCGATCTTCGAGCGCAGGGCCTGAGCCTGCTCCAGCGCTTGTGTCTCGAGCTTGCTGCGCGTCGCTTCTAGCCGTTGCTCGTCGATGTCGGCGCGACCCAACAAGGACTGAATGCCCTTGGCGTAGTCGCCGGCGCTGCCCGAGTCTTGCCCAGCGGCGACCATCGCCACCTCGCGTGCGAACAGCTCTCGGAAGCGCTTGCGCGCGTCGTCGTCGTCGACGTAGCGCTGATCACCGAAGCCAATCATCGCGCGGCCATTGTCGATGGCGTCGCGGTACTGCTCGATGCGTTTGTTGTACGTCGTCAAATCGCGCTCGTTCGCCTCGATTTCGAGCTTGAAGCGCGCACGGCTGTTAGCGTCCGCGGTCACGCCGTATTGGTCGGCGTCCTTCAGCACGCGCTTGAGGCCGTTGACGATAGCCGCGAGTTTGTCGGCTTCGACCGTCAGGCTTTGCAGCACCTGCGACACCTTGTTCCACTGCCGGTCGCCCGAGTCGTCGCGGCGCAGGAAGTCGCCGTCCGTTACGGGCAGCCAGCCCAGGCGCTTTTGCAACGCGCGGCGCTCCGAGCGAATGCGCCCGAGCTCGCCGCCGGCGTCGCCGGCGACGTCGTCCATACCCTCCGCTAGGGTCGAACGCGCCTTGGCGATCTTGTTCATCAGCGACATGGAGTACTGGATACCGCTGCGAAGCTCCGGGAACGCCTTGGCGCGCGTGGGCACTGACAAGACGGCGTCCAGCTTCACTGCGAGCTTGCGCGAGCGCTTCACCAGATCACGCGAGCGCGTGACGTCGTCGATCATGCCGAATACGTGCTGATCCTCGGCTTGCGCACGCGCCCACTCGAGCACTACCTTGGGCAGCTTCGTCTCAGTCGCCATGGCGGCTTCGTCCGCGGTGAGCTTGTCGTAGTACACGGCCGGGTCGCTGGTCGACGCCAAGAAGTCATCCACGCTCTTGCGGATCGGATCGAAATGTTCGCGCACGTTCCGGTACAAGTTCAGGGCGTTTTGGAAATCGCCCGAGCGCAGCATCAGGTCGGCGCGCAGCAGTGAGCCGTCCGCCAGCTCCAAGTTGTTCGGATCGGTGATGGTGAGCACTTCCAGCGCGCGCTGAGCGCGGGAAAAGTCGCCCAAACGCACGAAGACCCAAGCCAGCTCGTACAGGGTCGTCGAAAACTCTGGGGAGTTACGCCCCACGTGGCTGTAAGCCTCGACCGAGTCGAGGTAATTGTTGGTCTCGTAGAAGAGCCGACCGATAGCCATCCACGCCAGATCCACCACGTGCTCTTGTTCGGGGGTGGTGGCGGGGATGCGGGTAACCTTCCGGAACTGCTCGAGAGCCTGAACGAAGCGGGCATCCGGCGGCGGGGCGGGCGCGGGGGCGACGCCAGCAGCTGCGGGGGCAGCCGCGGCGGCAGCAGCAGCGGGCGGGGCGGCCGGGGTAGCGGCCAAGGCTTCCTTCAACAGGACGACGCCCAGCAGGTACTGGGACTGGGGAGTATAAGGAGAGCCAGCTGGGACGGAGTTCACCGCCGCCTTGGCTGCGGCATAGTCCTTCTTGGCGTAGAGGGCCTTGGCGCGCGCGTAGGCCAGCGAGCCGGTCCGATCGGTCGACGGCAGCTTGGAGAGCCGCTCGAAGACGTAGTCGAGGCCGGGCAGATCATCGGTCCGCAGGGCAATGTCGACCAGCCGGCTCAGCGCCTTACCGACGAAACCGTCGTAGGGGGTGCGGGCGCCGTTATCCAAAATGTCGCGAAAGTGGCGGCGAGCCGACAAGTACTGCTTGGTCGACATGTAGGCCTCGCCAAGCATCAGCGAGGCGTCGGCATAGGCGGCCTCCGGCATTTTGCCTTGCCGGTACAACTCGAGCACCTTGCTCAAAGCCTCGATGGCGCGGTCGTAGTCCTTGTTGCGCAGCAGCATGTCGCCGGCGGCCACGCGCTCGGCCGGCGTGGGCGGCTTGACAATGAGCTTCGAGTCGGGCGGCGCACTGGTCATGGCGGACTCGACGCCCTGGACGGCGAGGGTGGCACGACCCTGCGCCTCGCTCGCGCTCAGCGCGAACGCCGAGCCCGACAGCGACGCCACGATTCCGCAAGCAGCCAAGGCTGCTCCCGGGACCCCTAACCTTCTCATCACTTCGCTCCTGCGCCGACCGAGATACTTCCGCCCGCGTTGCCCTTGGCCGGCGCACCGCCAGGAGCGCTTTCGCCCGTGACGCCAGCGCGCAGATTTTCCACGTAGCGAATGCTGGGGCGCTGCTCGAGCGCGGTGGTCACGTCACCCTTTTCCCAGGCGACGACGTCGAGCTTGAGCGTCTTGCCTTCGGTGATGGTGAAGGTGTGGCTGGACGGCACCTGGAACTTGTAACCGCGCAGGTACGAGAACACGCCGTAGCCGTGACCGCGCAAGCGCAGCACGATTTGCAAGGTGTGATCACCCGGCGGGATGGAGCCGCTGAAAACCGGAATCTCTTTCTGGGCTGCGAGCGCGCTGTTCTCCGACTCGTCGGTCTTGTTGTACTGCACGGCACCGTCGAGAACGAAGGTGGCGCCGGTCACACGGAAGGCGCTCGAAAGGTCGTTTTTGAAGGTAATTTCAGCGCGTGCACCGCCTACGCCACCGGACAGAATCGTGTCCGACAAGAGGCTCAGCCGGGTGTGACTGCGACGAATTTGTTCCTTCAGCTCGTCGATGCGCTGCTCTAAGTCGCGCAAGCGGACGACGTAGGTCGCGCCGTCGATCGAAGCGGAGGCGTCTGCGCCCGCGGCCGGCGCGGCTACCGGAGCCGCAGCAGGCGTGGCAGCAGCAGGCGTCGCGGCCGCTGGGGGCTTGGCAGCGGCACCCGGCGTCGCGGCCGCAGGCGTCGCGGCCGCTGCGGGCGCGGCCGCTGCCGGCTTGGCCGCGGCAGCTGCCGCCGGAGCAGGCGCTACGGCGGGTGGCTTGGCGGACGCGGCAGGCGTCTGTGCAAACGAGCCAGATGAAAAAATGGTGACGGCTGCGAACGCGGCGAGGCGGAAGCTATTCATGAGTCGCATCGGTTTCCCTCGTGGTGGTCGCTCCGGTGAGCGGCTGCGTGTATGCAGCGCTCCTCGCCTTGGTGTAGCGAAGCCGGACTTCCTCCAGGGGACGCATCTTCCTCTGAGCCGCGCCGCTAGCCAAGCCGCATTTTGGCTCCGGGGTCCCTGGCCCCCATACAAGAATCATCAAGGGTTTGATGGCGTTCGATGACGCCTTTGGTGAACGAAGGCTCGGCCTTGCCTTGCCCCGAGGCTCCCCCGGGGGCTACCTTGGGCTCAGGTTATCGGAAGATCGTTCCCCGGGCTCGTGCGTCTGAACTTGTGGCGCGGAGCACCCTGCTCCGCCCCCGCGAGCCCGGCATCTTCCGCTGACCCGAAAAGAGTCGGAACGGGATGGCGGCCGTTCGCGGAAATGCCTCTGACGAGGTGCTGATGGTTCGTTACCAGCGTGGCGATCGGGAAGCGTTCGCCTTGTTGGTCAAACGTTACAACAAGCAGGTCTACAACTTCGTGCTCCGCCAATTGCGAACCCCCGCGCTGTGTGAAGACGTCACGCAAGACGTCTTCATGCGGCTGGTGCAGAACGCGGCCGAGTTCAAGCACGAGGCCCGTTTCTCGACCTGGCTGTATGCGATCGCTCGCAACCTGTGCATCGACCAGCTGCGTCGTCTTCAACACCGGCGTCACCTGTCGCTGGACCAGCCGGTCGGCGATGCCGGCGACGGACGCACCCTGGGCGATTCGGTAGCCGCGCAGCATCCCTCGGCCAGCGCCGAACGAGCGGCCATGTCGTCGCAGGTGCAGGCGTCGATCTTGAAAGCGGTCGACGCCCTGCCTGACGACCAGCGCGAGGTCTTCCTGCTGCGCGAGATCGCCGACCTGCCCTTCCGCGACATCGCCGAGATTACGGGCGTGCCTGAGAACACCGTCAAGAGCCGGATGCGCTACGCGCTCGACCGGTTGAAGCAAGCCTTGTGCGAGTTCGAGGAGTACGCCCGTGCCCTGCGCTGAGCCTGCAAAGTTGGCGTCTTTTGCCACTATCTGCCAACCAGGAGGTATGCCCGCCGTTTGAGCAGGGCTTTGCATGGACTGCGAGAAATTCGATCGCATCGTGCTCGACCTCATGTACGGCGAGCTGGACGAGCTGACCGAGGCCGCCGCCAAGCGGCATGTCGAGCACTGTTCGCGTTGCAAAGGTGTGAGCTCCGGTCTGCGCGCGACCCGTGAGGTGGGCGCGCTTGCCTTGGTAGACCCGCCCGACAGCCTAGAGCTTGGGATCCTCGAAGCCGAACGACGCCTTAACGCCCAGCTGCCCCTGCGCAAGAAGTTCGGACGCGCCGTGTCGATCATGGCCGTCTACGCCATGCGACCACAGCTCGCCATGGCAGCGCTGCTGCTGTTGATGATTGGCTCGAGCCTGTTCTTCTTGCGCGGCCGTCCTGGCGCGGGCGACAGCGT
This sequence comes from Myxococcales bacterium, assembly GCA_043752365.1. Classification (GTDB taxonomy): domain Bacteria; phylum Myxococcota_A; class Polyangia; order Polyangiales; family Polyangiaceae; genus PMG-095. The sequence continues at coordinate 8,191 of JAYUYU010000233.1, forward strand.
GCTGATCACCGAGCGTGGCGTGCCCGAGACGGAGGCCGAGCACGTCGCGATTCGACCGGCGCCCGAGCTCAACGAAGCGCCAGCCGCGATGGCGTCGGCGATGCCCAAGCTCGCGAGCGCTAAGAGCGACGCGCCAACCACCCGCGAGCGCGATGCCCACAAACCGAGCGAAGCCGTAGCCGGGCTTGCCGAAGCGCCGCCAGACGGCGAGCTGAAAGGCGCGGCCAGTGACGCCGAGCCGCTACCCGGGACCGAGCCAGCACGCGCCTCGATGGACGCGGCTTCCGCCGCCTTTCAGGGTGGTCGATACGTCGAAGCGCAGCGGCGTTTCGAAGAAATTGCGGCCCGGGGCGGGGGCGAGGCCCCCGCCGCGGCCTTGCAGGCGGTCGAGGCGCTCAGGCGCCAGCGCGGCTGTCCGGCGGCAGCGCCGCGCTACGAAGAAGTTCACTCACGGTACCGCGACACGCCGTCGGGCAACGAAGCCGCCTGGCAAGCCGGGGACTGCTTTCGCGCGCTCGGCGAATTGTCCCAAGCTCGCCAAAGCCTACAGGCCCTGCTCGGCGTCGCCGAATACCGCTCGCGCGCCGAAGCCGCCCTACAAGAGCTCACCGCGCGCGAGGAGCAAGTCGCCTCAGCCCGCAAAGCCAAGAGCGCCGCCGGCGCCGCCCCTGCCGCAGCCTCTCCAGTGCCCGCGAGCCCGCCCGCCCAAACCAAACCCGCCAAGCCGCGCGCGACCGAAACGCCCTAGGCAGCGCTTCGGGTCTCCGCCTTGCCGGTAGCTCGTCGCGTGTCCCTGATTTTACAGGGAGATCGGGAGATCGGGAGTCGTGCGAGGTCGCAATTTTTGTTCTGGGGGACCAGAACAAAAATTATTCCTTCGAGCGAGCATGCGGCGACGCACCTGGACGCCGCGGGCTTCTCGGGCGGCAGCGCGAACCCCAAAATCTGTGCTCGCACGACTCCCGATCTCCCGATCTCCCTGTGAAAATCTCGAGCCGCACAGTGCGGCCCGTATTCGCCACGGCAGCTTCTGCGAGTTGGGCTGCGGGGTGGCAGCCTGAGCTTTACGCGCCGAACATGGGCGCGTTGGTGCCCGCTTCAGCCTGATCGACGTCGTCGGACGTGAGGTCCACGGCGCGGCCGTCCGGCGGCTCGTAGCCGGCGCGGCCCACTTGCTTGGTGCCCAGGCTGGGAATGAAGGTCGCCAGCGCGTACTGACGGAAGAAGTAGAACCACATGCTGTAGTGCAACAGCCGCGTATCGATTTTCGGCGCTAGCTCGGCGTGCAGCTCGGGCAGCTTGCTCCAGTGCGTGCCGGGGTGCTCGTGGTGCGCGGCGTGCAGCCCGTTGTTGAAGAGCATGAAGTTGATGCCCTTGCCGTAAAAACTGCGTGAGTGGTTGTGGTCTGACCACGGGTCGGTGTGCACGTGCTGCTCGTAGTTGAACAGCATGATGGTCCACAGCGCGAAGAACGCCGGGATGGCGCAGACGAGCAGCCACACGTACAGCCCCTGCTTCCAACCGTGAAGCGCGACTGCCGTCGCCGCGAGCGCGACGTGCGAGCCGCCCCAGAACACGTACTGACCGATGATGCGCCGATACAGCGAAGGGTTCTTGGCCTTGGCCTTGGCGATGAACGCCTTGATGGGGTCGCTTTGAAAGTAGCTGGAGACGAAGAAGTAGCTCGCGGCGACCAGCACGTTGTGCTTGTTCGTGTAGCGCCAGGTGATGGTCGCGTCGCCGGCGCGGTTAACCAACTTGTGGTGGTTGAGGTTGTGCGTCGGGATCCAGGCGAAGGTCGGGTAGCCGTACCAAATGCTGATCCAGTTGCCGAACCAGTTGTTGGCGCGCTTGTCCGAGAACGTCGGGCAGTGATTGTGGTTGTGCGCGATGACGCCGCAGCTCAGCGCGAAGTAGCAGCTGACCCACCACAGGTAGGGGACCAAATCCGGCCGGGCGAACTGGAGCGCCACCAACCCGGGCGTCAGCACCATCGTCCAAAGCAGGGCACGGTAGTCAGCGGCAAACCGGGGCAACATCCGGAGCGGACTGTAGCAGCCCGTTTCTGCTCTGTCGTCACGCTTTGGTCAGTGAACGCGGCGATTAGTGCGCAATAGCGCAACTTCTTCGGCGCGAACCCAGGTACGCAGGCTGGTCGCGAACGTCGACTGGCCGTTTTCGCCGCGCGCCGCCGGATTTCGCCTCTGAATTCGTCGGCTCGTCGGCGTTAGTTCACGTTGTCACGCACGTAGGCGATCGTCCGCACGGTTTCGATGAGACGGGCGCGGGCCTCGCTCGTTAGCTCGACGAAACGGATGCCCATGCCGGGGTTGGGGTTGTCGGCGAGCAAGCGCACGGCGTTGACCCACTGAACCTGGCCATGCAGCACGAACTGCTGGTCGGAGCCGGGGGGCGCGAAGGTGAGCGTGAGCCGCGTGCCAACCTCGAGCGGCTCGTGCGTGCGCACGAAGATGCCGAACTCGGAGATATTGGCGATGCTTGCGTAAAGAAACGTGTCGCTAGACGCGCAGTCGACGGACCAGCTGACCTCGATTCGGTCCGTGCCGCGTCGATCCGAGACGGGCGGCCTTTCCGAGGGCTTGGTGTGCTCGTCACTCACGATCAAGGCTCTACCGCCGCAGCCTGTGGCTGTCACGCCGAAAAATCCCCGCCGTCAGAGCACTTGGAGCGATCCTGCCACGATCCGATCGTCGTTCGCAGGACCCTCGGTGACGGGTAGGCGGCGGTCACCGGCGAAGAGTCCAAAGTAGACGCGATACGGGCCCGGCGAGAAGTTTGGCTCGAGCAGAACCTCGGTTGAGTCCACAAGCACGTCTCCCTGACGCCAAAGTCGCATTGGATATTTCCCGTGCAGGGGTTCGTGATCGGCGTTGAAGCGCCGCTGCAATCCGTCGATGTGCACGAAGGTCTTCCACGGACCGCTGAGTGGCGCGAGCACCCGAAAGCAGATTGAGAAACGAAAGCTACGCGCCGGCGTGACGCTCGACAACGGCTCGCCCGTGAGCGAGCGCACACTCCAGCCGAGCACCTCTAGCTTTTCGCCCAAAACGGCGCGGACCGGGTGCTGGGGCGCCAGCACGGCGTCGAGCACACTCGCCGCAAGAGGATTCTCGTCACGCTCGCCCGCGCGCCGACGATTCGAAGCTAGCAAGAGTTCGCTGGAGCGAGCGTCCAGCACTGGCAGGTTGCGTTGGTGGAGCCCACGAAAGCGCGCATTCAGCTCCGGCAAATCGGCTTGGCGCAGCACCAGCCAACGGCGCTCGCCGGCAGAAGGCGAAGCCAACCAATCGAAAGCAGACTCGACGCCCTCGAAGCTCTGCGCAGCTTGCGCGCCTTGGTAGCGGGCCGCCTCGCGGAGGTCGCCGATGATGCCGAGCGGCTCGGCGCCTGCACTGAGCTCTTGGTAACGCTCGAGGGCTTCGCGAGGCGAGAGCTGACGGGCCAAAGCGGGATAAAAACCGAGACTAGCGCCCCCGCCCAGCGCAGCGAACACCAGCAGCAAGCCTTGGGAACGAGACGGAACGAGCCCGCCCCACCTCGTTGCCCGCACGGCGAAAGCAGCGCGCGCGAGATCACGCAGCAGCATGGCGCCGAGGGGAACGAGTGGCGAGAGCGGCACGCAGATGGCTGCAGTGGCGACCAGCTTGCGCGTGAAGCTGCCGAAGCCTTCTAGCTCCGGCAAGACGACCAACCGCTCACTGACGGCAGCCAGCAGCAAGAAGCCGACCAGCGCCGCCTCCAAGACCAGCAGCGCAAAGACCAGGTTGCCGTTCCACACCTGCTGCAAGGTCTGCAGCACCTGCCAGTATTCCCGCCGTCGGAACCACGAGCGCGCTCCAGCTCGGGCTTCGGCCGGTTCGCTTTCGTACGAGCACAACACCGCGGCGCATGCCAACGCAAGCGCGCTCGCGAGCCAGAGCTGAGACGCCGCCGCGTGCAGGCTTTCGGGCAGCGTCACGCCGCGGAGGCCAAAGCCGGCCAAAGATTTGTCCGGGAACGAGCGGAGATCCAAGCCGACGACCAGCGCGAGCGCGCCCACCGAGAGGCCGAGCAGGGGCGAACCCAGCCTGCCCTCTTCGATTTCGCCGAGGGCGGCCCCTACCAGGACGGCGAAGCATGCGACCGCCGGTGGCACGAAGCTGCCCAGCTGGGGCGAAAGCCAGGTTGACACCGCCAAACTGAAGCCAAGGCCGAGCGCCGCCGCGTTGACGGTCGCTCGCCCCGGCGAAGCTTCGTCACGCCGACACAGCAGCGCCAGGGCGAGCGGTGCCGCGGCGCTCCACGGAAACGCGCCGTGCAAGAGCACGCCGAGCGGCACGTCGAAGGTGAAGGCCTCGCGAGAGCGCAGTAGCGCGCTGCCAACGAAGACCGAGTATTCGCCCGTCTGGTCCGCTAGCGACAAGCCGCGCACGCCGAGCGCCAGCGCGAGCACCCCGATGATGGTGACGGCGAGTGAGAGCCAGCGGGCGAGGCTCGGGGCGGGACGACTGGCCAGCGCGACCAGGCCGACGGCAAGCGCTGGCACGGCCACGTTGATGATGGGACCACGGCACCAGAAGCCCGCGTACAGCCCGAGCGCGCCCAGCAGCGCGAAGCCTGCCCGGGCACGCCGCGACTGCCCCACGCCCAGGCACGCCACGGCCAGCCCCGACCACGCCATCGCGCCCGTCGCCAGCGTCACGGCGTCGCCGAGCAGCGTGCGCGCCTGCAAGAAAAAAAGCGGCGTCGTGGCTAGTACCAAGCAGGCGTAAAGCGCCACCCGGCGATTCCAAAGTCGGCGGAGCGCGGCGTGCAACGACGCCAAACCGACCAGCGACCACAGCAAAAGCGGCAGCCTGCCCGCCCAGTCGGACAGGCCGAACAGGCGAAAACCGAGCCCCGCCGACGTAAAAGGCAGCTCGCCCCGCCCTAAATCGGCGCGAATGGGCAAGCTGTTGTCGGCGCCGGGGATGGAAAGGCTCCCGCCCCCGAGCAGGTTCAAAGCGATACGTCGAGCCAGCTCGGCGACCGTCACCTCGTGGGGATCCCAGAGCGCGCCCGCCTTTATCCCCCAAAACAGGCCGCCGAGCGCGACTAGCGAGGCGAGGCTTACCAGCCAATTCCGGCGCACAGGGCCCGGTTACTCCCGCCCGAGAACGGCCGCAACTTGCGCGAGCCCCGAGATTCTGGGAAATGGGGCGGCTTGCTGCAAATGAGAACCTCCTAATGCGCGCCGGAACGATTGCCATCGTCGGCCGTACGAACGTTGGAAAGTCCACGCTCCTCAACAAAATCTTGGGGGAGCGCTTGGCTATCGTGTCGCCGTTGCCGCAAACCACTCGCGACCCATTGCTGGGCGTCGTGCGTCGGGAGGGAGCGGAGCTGGCGTTTTTGGACACGCCTGGCTTTCACAAACCGAAGAGCGAGCTCGGTTCGCGCATGAACTCGTCGGCCATCTCGGCGGCCGAGAGCGCGGACGTGGTCGTGTTCGTGACCGACGCCAGCGCGGGTTGCAAGCAGGTGCAGAAGAAGGTCAAGCGCACGGACGGCACGCCGCCGCTCGTCGAACTGGCGCCGGAAGACTGGGAGCTTCTGCAGAGCATCCAGTCGCTAAAAAAGGTTCCGGCTGTGTTGGCTCTAAACAAGGTCGATGTCGTGCGCGACAAGGGCTTGCTCTTGCCGCTGTTGAATAGCTACCTCGAGGCCGTGCCGTTCCGCGCCCTCGTGCCGCTGTCCGCGCTCAAGAACGACGGCGTCGACCGGTTGCTGGAGGCGATCGCTGCCGAGCTGCCCGAAGGCGAAGCCTGTTATCCGGAAGACACGCTGACGGACAAGCCGTCCAGCTTCTTCGTACGCGAGTACGTGAGGGAGCAGGTGCTACTGCACGTTTCCGGGGAAATTCCGCACGCGGTGGCCGTCAGCATCGACACCTTCGATGAGGGCAGCGACAAGCTGCGGATCGCCGTGACCATCCACGTGGAGAAGGTCGGGCAACGTAAGATTTTGGTAGGCACGGGCGGTACGGTGATCAAAGAGCTGCGTTTGGGCGCCGAGAATCGGCTCAAGCAGCTGCTCGGCCGCAAAGTGCGCTTGGAACTGTTCGTGCGCATCACACCGCGCTGGAAAGAGACGCCGCGAATGCTGGCCGAGCTCGGCTACGACCGCACGAGTGGAGACAGGAAATGACGCCCATCGTCGCAGTCGTAGGGCGTCCCAACGTCGGCAAGAGCACGCTCTTCAACCGGCTGGCAGGCAAGTCTCTCGCCATCGTGGACGACCAGCCAGGCGTCACGCGTGACCGACACTACGCTCCGGCCCACTTGGCGGGACGCGAAATCCAGCTGGTCGACACCGGCGGTTTCGACCCTCGGAGCGGCGATCCGATGCAGCAAGGCATCGCGCGCCACGTCGAGGCAGCGATTGCCGAAGCCGACGTGATCGTGTGCGTGCTGGACGGCACCTTGCCACCCACCACGCCGGATCGCGAAGCCGTGAGCCTGCTGCGGCAGAGCAACAAACCCGTCATCTACGTGGCCAACAAGGTGGACAACGCTGGCACCGCCTTGCAAGCCACAGAGCTGTTTTCGCTCGGTATTCCGGAGCTAGTGAACGTCTCGGCCTTGCACGGCTTGGGCACCGCACAGCTGGCCATGAAGGTGATAGCGGCACTCCCGGCCTACGAGCAGGACGCCCCACCCGAGGACGAGATTCCGCGCATCGCGCTGCTCGGGCGGCCGAACGCGGGCAAGTCGTCGCTCTTCAACCGCCTGAACGGCGAGGAGCGCGCGCTGGTCGACGACCGCCCTGGCACCACGCGCGACGCCTTGGACGCCAAGGTCGTGTACGACGGCAAGCCGCTGTGGGTCGTGGACACCGCCGGAATTCGCCGTAAGGCCCGGGTGGAAGAGAAGGTCGAGCTGGCCAGCGTCATGCAAGCCTTGCGCGCGGTCGAGCGCGCCAAAATCGCCGTCTTGCTGTGCGACGCGACCGAAGGCGTTTCCGAGCAAGACGCGCGCCTCTTGGGCCTGTGCATGGACAGGCATCGTGGCTGCATTATCGGCCTGAACAAGATGGACTTGCTGTCGCGCGAGGAGCAAAAAAAGGCTCGAGAGCAGGCCGAAGACACGCTCGGGTTCGCGAAGTTCGCGCCGATCATGGACCTGTCTGCCAAGACGGGCCGCGGCGTTTCGGAGCTAGTGAGCAAGGTCGTCAAAATCTCGAGGGAGTGGGAGCGTCGCATCACGACCTCGGAGCTGAACCGCTTCTTTCGCGACGTCATCGAACGCCAACCGCCCCCCACCGACGGCGGCCGCGCGCCGCGCATTTTTTACGTGACGCAAGCTGAGAGCTCACCGCCGCTCTTCGTGGCGATGAGCAGCGGCGCCGCCAACATCAAGACCAGCTACCAGCGCTTCGTCACCAACCAGATGCGCGCGACGTTCGGCTTTGAAGGCGTGCCAATCAAGGTGCACTACAAAGAACGCGCCAAGAAGATCCTCGCCCCCAAGCCCCAAAAGCGCAAACGCGGCTAGCCGTTAGTTGTGAGGCGTGAGTTGTGAGGATTGAGTGCGAAGCCGCGCCTCGCGCGTAAACTTTCGTCTTTTCTCGAACTCAATCCTCAATCCTCAATCCTCAGTACTTACGGTGCCGGCTCGCT
>JAYUYU010000234.1:0-2563 GCA_043752365.1 Myxococcales bacterium
GGTAACTTCCCATCGCGGCGCCGCCTTGCAGGTCAACGCCTTGTACCCGCACGTGGCGCGCGCTCGCGTAGAAGTGGTTGTACGGCGCCAGCTCTCGAATCGCGGCGGAGGGAGCGCGCACCCACTCATGATGCTCGGGCTCGCGGTCCGGACCATGACCGACGTAGGCTTCAAGCTTGACGCCTTTTTCTGGGAAGGCGTAGTTGGGGAGCAAACTCTCGTCGCACAAAAATTGCCAGATGTCGCGATCGAGCAACGCATCCAGCTGCTGCATTGCAAAACGCTTTTCGTCGCGAAGACGTACAATTTCCTCCTCGGGATCGACCAGCTTCTTGCGCTCGGTGTCGTCGGAGTTGATCTGGCGGAGGCGCTCGTCGATGCGCTTGACCGTGCGACGCAGCTCGTCGCGTTTGTTCATGGCGCCTTGCACGGCGGCCGCCAACTCTGACTCGAGCAACGAGCGGCCGTCTGCCGCAGGGATGAAGAACTTCGTCACGGCCGCGACTGCGAGTGGCGTCAGCTGCCCTCGAAATAGCTCAACGAAGCTCGCCCCCAGCGCGTCGCGCTTCGCGGCAATCGACGCGACCACCACCGCTGGGAAGCGCTTGTCCGAATCACCCGAGATAGCCTCCCGCAGCCGGCCCGGCAGCTTGCCGCCCGAGCGTGCGTAGTCGTCAAAGCAGAACGCCAACGCTTGGCGCTTCAGCACCTCAGGCGCACTCAGGTAACAGCCGGGCGGAAAGATCGCTCCCGCCATCGCGTCGAGCGGCGCCTGGAAGAAATACATGTCGTGCGGCCGCGTCGCCGCAAACGCCAAAATCAGGGCGTTTCCCGTCTTGCGACCCGCTCGCCCCACGCGCTGCGTGTAGTTGGCGGTGCTGGGCGGTACCGAGCACAACAACGTGGCGGACAAGTCCCCGATGTCCACGCCCATCTCCAGAGTAGGCGTGCACGAAAGCAGATTGGGCGAGTCGGGCCGCGAGCGCTGCTTAAATTCTAGCTCCAAATCTTCGCGCGCCTGGCGCTCGAGCAAGCCGGTGTGCTCGCGAGAGAACAGCCGCCCGAGGGCGCGTCGCTCATAGAAGCGGCGGTAGTAGCTGCGTTGCTCTTCCGCATGAGCCGGCGCAGGCCCAAAGTGACCTTCACAGCGGTAGCGATAGCAGGCGGCACCGAGCGGATCCGTGCTGGTACCCGCTGCTGACTGCACCTCGAAGCCGCAGCTCGCGCACTTGCGCAGCGCCGGGCGACGCCGCACCCGGAGTGCTTCCGGCAGGAGCGCATACGCGCGCGACTTCCCAGCGAAGGACGCTGCCTCGGACGTCTCACGGTAAGTCGCTACGCCTTCGGCCTTCAGCACGTCGAGCAGCACTTGGTACGCTTCGAGCGCCTCGTGGCGGTCGAGCTCGACGCCGAGCGCTCGCTCCAAGAAATCGAGCGCCCACGATCGGCCTTTCGCGGGGGCGATAGCGTCAAAATGACGGGGCTTCTGAGCGTTGCTGAGAAACATCGGACGATTCGTGTCACCGCCGAAGGGCGACATCAGCGGATTCAGTTTCTTGTTGAGCTGAAAGTCATTCCCACCGGACGCCGCATAACCGTCCAGCAGAGGGCTCCAGACAGCGCCTCGAAGCCGCATGCGGTGGAGAAGTCCCGCGACCCACCCGGTCAGCGCCAGTGGCCCAACGTCGGCGAGCTTTCCTACTTTGGCTGGCAATCGTGCGGCGGTGTTCGCCACCACGCGGGCAACCGTGGCGTCGTCGACCGTGACGGTCACGCAGCCGCTTTGCTCGAGCGTTCGTCCGATACGCGTGGCGAAGCCTAGCTCCCGCAGCGCTTCCCAACTCAACCTAGCCTTTAGGTCTTGTAGCAACGCGGGGCCTGGCAGAGGCCATGGCTCATCCGAAGTGTTGCCGCGTGCTTCGGCTTCGCGCTGCTTCTTCGAATACTCGGCGAGCCGATCGTGAAAGTCCTCGACGCTCTTCAGGAAGTGCAGATCGACAGGCAGCAGGAGTGAGGCGAGCTCCGTTTCGCGCTGTCCATGCGCGCCCTCCAGCATGCCCAAGCCTGCTTCCCAAGCCTGAGCGCCCAATGCAGCGAGTGTGGTTCCCTCCTGTTCGGGCACGCCGGCCAACAGTACCGACCGCAGAGCGAAACGGAACGTTCGCGCTCCGAAAAAGCCGGCCCGGTGAGCTGCGTCTTGGACGTTGTCGCTGAAGGCGAGCAGTTTGCGGTCGGTGTTGAGCGGAGTCGTAAACAGGTGACCCACGGCCACGCTGCTCAGTGTCGTGGCGCGCGAGGCGATCATGACGCGCGTGCGGAAACCGTTGCAGGCGGGGCAACGTGAAATGCCTAGGCCGTCTTCCCCCTCCACCACGAACACCTTCGGCACCAGCTCGGGGTCGCCATGGCCGGGCTCAGGGGCGCGGTCGAGCAGGCGTTTGGCAGCGAAGTCGAGCCACGCCTCTCGTAGCGTGCCGTCGGCGGCGGCTCGCTCGGCCAACGTTTCGTCCTGATGGATCAGGCGCAATCTGGCGTCGTGCTTGGCCTGATGCGCGCGCGCGAC
>JAYUYU010000235.1:0-2563 GCA_043752365.1 Myxococcales bacterium
TTGGACGGCAAGGACGTGATGCCCGAAGTCCACGAAGTACTCGACAAGATGGGCGAGTTCGCCAATCGCGTCCGCCACGGCGAGTGGCTCGGCCACACCGGCAAGCGCATCAAAAACATCGTCAACGTCGGCATCGGCGGCTCCGATTTGGGCCCGGCCATGGCCTACGAGGCCCTACGTGCCTACTCCGACCGCGGCTTGACGCTGCGCTTCGTTTCCAACGTGGACGCGACCGACTTCGCCGAGGCGGTGCAAGGTCTGGACGCCGCCGAGACGCTGTTCATCGTCTGCTCCAAGACCTTCACGACTATCGAAACTTTGATGAACGCGCGCAGCGCGCGCAGCTGGCTAGTCGACCAGCTGGGGGATGCGGCCGCCGTCCGGAAGCACTTCGTGGCCGTCTCTACCAATGCGGCCGAGGTAGAGAAATTCGGCATCGACACCGCCAACATGTTCGGCTTTTGGGACTGGGTCGGCGGCCGCTACAGCTACCCTTCCGCCATCGGCCTGGCCGTGATGGTCGCCATCGGCCCCGAGCGCTTTGCTGAAATGCTGGCCGGTTTCCACGAGCTGGACGAACATTTTCGCGGCGCGCCCTTCGAGAAGAACCTGCCAGTCTTGCTGGGCTTGCTCGGTATTTGGTACGACAATTTCTTCGGGGCCGAATCGCACGCCGTGCTGCCGTACGACCAATACTTGAGCCGCTTTCCCGCGTACTTGCAGCAGCTGGACATGGAGAGCAACGGCAAGAGCGTCACGCTCGACGGCCAACGCATCGCCTACCAAACTGGCCCGATTATTTGGGGCCAGCCCGGTACGAACGGCCAGCACGCCTTCTATCAACTCATTCATCAAGGCACGAAGCTCATTCCGTGCGACTTCATCGGCTTCGCCAAGAGCCTGAACGCCCTGGGTGAACACCACGACCAACTCATGGCGAATTTCTTCGCGCAGACGGAGGCGTTGGCCTTCGGCAAGACTGCCGCCGAGGTGAAAGCCGAGGGTGTGCCGGACGCGCTCGTCACCCACAAAACGTTCGAAGGCAACCGCCCCACCAGCACCATCTTGGCAGACCAGCTCACGCCGGCCGTGCTGGGCAAGCTGATCGCGCTCTACGAGCACAAGGTCTTCGTGCAGGGCGTAGTTTGGGGCCTCAACTCCTTCGACCAGTGGGGTGTGGAGCTCGGCAAGGTGCTCGCCAAGCGCATTGCGGACGAGCTTTCGGCGACGGGCAAGCCAGAGCTAGGCCACGACAGCTCGACCAACGCGCTGATCCGCCGCTACCGCGAAAAACGCGGCTGAAAGGCGACCCTCAACCGCCGCACAGCTCGCGCACGCGCGTAGCCAACACTCCCGCCGCGCCGTGATCGAGCGCGCCGACCGGCCACTTCACGCCCAAGCCCTGCGCTTCGCTCGGTTTGGGAATGATGTGAAAGTGCACGTGATCGACGGCTTGGTGTGCCATGCGCCCGTTGTTCTGCAGCACGTTGAATTCGCTCGTGCCGGTCACCGCGATCAGCGCACGACACAGTCGTGGCAGGACGCGACCCAACGCTGCCGCCGACTCGTCCGAGAGTTGGTCGAGCGTCACGGCGGGCTCTTTTGGGATCACCAGCGCATGCCCGGGGGCGACGGGCGCAATGTCCAAAAATGCGAAGACAAACGCGTCCTCGTACAGCTTGTAGCTCGGGATTTCGCCGCGGATGATCTTGCTGAAGATGGTCTCGCCCATGCGCGCGAGCTTAGCCCCGATCGGGCGGCAGGGCGCCGGCAATTGGCCCGGCAAGAGCTCGCGAAGCCAGCACGCGTTCGCTGGCCCGGACCACGAAATCGCCGAAGCGCAGCAGCTCAGCGCTGGGCGCGTCCGCGCCGAAAAGAGCCCGCTCTTCCATCAAGGCCAGGCCCATGGCGTAGGCGATGGTGCGGGTCATCAACCGCAAATCTTCTCGCTCCGCGGCGTCGCGGCCGTAGGCGTCAGCCAGAACGCCGAAGCCCGGATACAGACGCTCTTCGAAGACGCGCTGAATGCTGCGGCGGTGCTCCGGGCTCTCGATGGCGACGACGAACAGAAAGCGCACGAAGCGTGGGTGGTGGTCGGTTGCCCACAGCGCCAGCGCGGCGTCGCGCGCGAAGCGTGGAATGTCCTCGATGCCGCGCGGAAACTCGACGTGCAGCGCCGCCTCCAGCATGCGGCTCGCGCAGTGCTCGATGATCTGCTGGACGAGCGCGTCCTTGCTCTCGAAGTAGTGGTAGAGGCTGGGCTGGCTCATACCGAGCCGAGCTGCCAACTTGCGCAGCGACGCGCCGGCCACACCGAGCTCGGAGATCAGCGACAGGCCCGCGTCGAGCACCTCGTCGCGCCGAGCGGGCGAGCTTTGATCTGGCTCACGCCGCGCGCGAGGTGAACGGGCGCCGTCGGACTTCTTCTTCATGCTGGCCGGGCGTCAGCATAGCGGCCGGCTCGCGAATCGAAACCCTCGTCGCGTACTTCAGCGCATTGCCCATCAGGCAGGCCCCGCTGAACAGCACACAGATGTAGACGGGGATGAATGGCGGCACGAGC
>JAYUYU010000236.1:0-6689 GCA_043752365.1 Myxococcales bacterium
GGCGGCAAAACCGTCGTCGCGCACGGCTTTGGTCCTGAGTTTGCGTTCCGTAAAAACGCCTTCGAGTACAACCTGTCGAGTTGGTACGCGGGCTACGGCATGGACCCGACGGCGTTCAAGGCCAAAGACGATGGCGAGAAAGCCTGGGAGCTCGTCGAGAGCAAGCTGAAGTCGGTCTTCATCACCGCCGACTTCTTGTGGAGCCAAGATTTCAGCCCCGAGTTCGCCTTGAACTACGGCTTGGCGGGCGGCTTCGGCATCATCTTCGGCGATCTGATCCGCACGCAAGCGCGGCCGGGTAGCAACGGCGCCGACAGCAACACCGGTGACGGGTTCGTCAAGTGCGCGAGTAAGGTTGATGCAAACGACACCTTGTTCGGTGGCAACTTTTGCGACTCCAGCAACAACCACTACGGCGAGCCAGAGAAGAGCTGGACGGACGGCGGTTCGAAGCCGATCTTGTTCCCGTGGTTCGTGCTGCAAACGGGTCTTCGCTACAAGCCGCACCGCAACTTTGCGGCTCGTTTGGATGCCGGCTTCGGCACGAGCGGCTTCTTCCTCGGCGTTGGCGCTGACTACGGTCTATGAAATACGCCTGGGGGCACGCCCGTTTTGTCTGATTCGAACGAGCCCACGTTACCGCAGCGATACGAGCCAGTGCGTCGGCTCGGCCGGGGAGGTGGGGGCGAGGTCTGGGCAGTCCGTGACCGCGCCACCAGTCGCACCTACGCCCTGAAGCTGTTGGCCGAGGAAGCGAGCGAACGCGAAATGGCGGCGCTCGTCCGCGAGGCCGTGGCGCTGAGCGGTCTCGAGGGCTTGGGCGTGCCACGCGTGATTCGCTTCGGGCGACTGCCGGGCTCCGGGCGGCCCTACCTGGTGCGCGAGATCGTCGAAGGCGAGAGCCTGGAGGCGTTACTCTCGCAGCGCGGCAGCGCCACGACCGCGCTCGAAATCTTGGCGCGCGCGGCTGACCAGCTCACGGTGCTGCACCGCGCGGGCCTCTTGCACGGCGACGTCAAGCCCGCAAACCTGATTGTCGAGCCGGGCGGCTCCGTGGTGTTCGTCGATTTGGGCTTGGCCGCGCCTTGGCGTGAAGGAGGCGCGTTCGCCGAAGGGCTTACGCCGCGCTATGCGGCGCCCGAGCTGTTCGAAGGCAAGCCGATCACGGTTCGTGCGGAAGTGTTCGCGCTCGGCGTGATACTGGCGGAAATTTTGGAGGCCAACGGCCTGGGCCTGGACCCGGCCGTGCGTGGTCGGCTGCACGTGGTCGCGGAGCGGGCGATGGCGCGCGTGCCCGAGGAACGCTTTCCTTCGGTCGACGAGTTTGCGAGCGAAGTGCGCCGCGCGCTCGGCGCTCCGGCGCACGACGCGCTGGCCGCCGCCGGCAACGTGCTTTGGCCGGTCTCGGGCATCGACGGTGTCTCCAGCCAACTGCTCGAGTCGGCCCAGCTGCTCGGACCCGGGCAGGTGCTCAGGATGGACGGGCCGCCGGGCTCTGGCCGCAGCGCGCTCGTGCGGCGTTTGGCGTGGTGGCTCGGCATGCTGGGTAAATCCGTGGCGTGGATAGACGACGCGACCAGCACCGCGACCGTGAAGGGTGAGCTGTCGGCCAACACCAGCCTGAACGATGCCTTCGTGCTGGTCGACGACGCAGACGGGCTCGACGACGAGGCCCTTGCCGCAGTGCAAGCCACGCTCGAAAAGGGCGCGCGGCTGGTCGCGGTGGGTGGCGCGCGCTTCGAAGCCGCTCGCGTCTTCACGATTCCTGCGCTGTCGGAGCCGGTGTGCTTGGAGCTGGTGCGGCGCGCGGTGCCGTCGCTGACGGCAGGCTTGCAGCGCAGGTTGGTGCAGTTGGCGGACGGGCGCCCGGGGGCATTGCGCCGACTGGTGCGGCTGATCGCCTCCGAGGCCGTCGCCTCCGCGGCAGATTTCGATCGCGTAGTCGGTACGGCTCCGCTCAGCGACCTGTCGGTGCCAGAGGCTCCGCTGGAGCGCGCCCTGTACTTCCTGGATCGCGGTCGTTTCATCGATGCTGCGGCGGCCTTGGCGGTGGTGCCCGCGCGCGAGCTGGAAACCGCCGTGCCGCTCGGCATCGCCAAGGCTCGCTTGGAGCTTGGCCTGGGCGAAGAGCGCAACGCCTTGGAGCGGCTCGAGCGCCTTGCCCAACGCTCGAAGCTGGCTGACGTCGAACGCCGCAGCGTTGGCCTGTTCCGCGCTCGCGCCAGGTTGGGCCTGGGCGAGTACGCCGACGCGCTGGCAGAACTGCTGCCGCTGTCGACCGAGGGCGACGCGATCGCGATCGAGGCCTTGACGTACCACGGGCTCGGCCAATCGCTGGTCGGCAATCATGACGAAGCGCGGCAGGAAATTTCGCAGGCTATCGAGCGCGCTCGCACCCAGCAGCAGCAGCGGCTCGAGGCCTTGGCCTACGCCTCGCTCGGCTTCGTGCTGCAACGAGCCGATCGGCTCGACGAGGCACGCGACACGTACCGCGCGGCGCTCAGCGCCTGCGAGCGTGCGGGCGACGCCGGGACCTTGGCGACGGTGCAGACCAGCCTGGCCGGGCTGCTCAAGGTGCGCGGCGACATCGCTGGCGCCATCGAGCTGTTCGAAGCCGCCGTCGACATGGGCCGCCGCAGCGGTCGGCGCTCGACGGCCCGCCATGCCCTGTTGAACCTGGCCAACACCGATTTGTACTTGGGCCGCTTGTCGCGAGCTCAAAGCAGCCTGGCCACCCTGCGCGAGCAAAGCGCGCAGCTGCCCAAGGTGATGCTCGCGCAGCTGCTGGGCAACGAGGCTGACCTGTTGGCACGGCGGGGCCAACACTCCGAAGCCGCGGCGCTGTTCGTGTCCTGCGCGGAAGCCTACGGCGAGCTGGGTCGAAAGCTCGACGCCGCGGAGGCGCGGCTGGAGGCCGTGTTGGTCGCGACGCGCGTCGCTCACCCGGACACCGGCGAGCTACGTCAGCAGCTCGGCCGAGCCGAAGAGCTGATGAAGGGCTCGCCTGCTCACCTCCCGTTGTTGTTCTTGGCGCAAGGCCGCGTCGCTAGCTTGCTGGGCGACGAGCTGGGCGCGCGCGAGAAGCTGGATGCCTCGCTGGTGGCCGCCCGCAGCGCGCAGCAACGCGAGTGGTTGTGGCGGTCGCTCGAGGCGCGCGCGGAGCTAGAAGAGCGCGGCGGTCAGCCGCTGCTGGCGCGGCGCGACCGCGAAGAAGCGCTAGCCGTGCTGGAAGAAATCGGCGCGCGCCTACCGCGCGACTTGCGTGAGGTGTACTGGAACGACCCGCGCCGCAAGTCGTTGCGCAGCAGCGTGTCGGGCACCGTCGCCCACGCAGCCACCGAGTTCTTGCCTTTCGCGCCGCTGAGCGCGCTACCGGCAGCGCCCACCTTGAACCGTCGCCCTGCCAGCACCACGTCGTCCATGTCACAGCTGGGGGGCCTCACGCCGCTCGAGCAACGCTTGTCGCGCATCCTCGAGGTGAATAGCGATTTGGCGGGTGAGCTCGACGTCGAGCGACTGACGGCGAAAATCATCGGCCACGCCGTCGAGCTATTGCGTGCCGAGCGCGGCTACGTGCTCTTGGCCGAAGCCGACGGCTCGCTGACCGTACACGCCGCGCGCGGAGGGGCAGGGGACGCTGCCCGAACCGAGTTTTCTCGCTCTATCGCCGAAGAGGTGGTGGCGACGCGTGAGCCGGTGGTCACGCTGGACGCACGAGGTGACGCGCGGCTCAAGTCCTACGCTTCGGTGCATCAGCTGCTGCTCGAGTCGGTGGCGTGCGTGCCAATTTTGGCGCCTTCGGGCCAGGCAATTGGCGCGCTTTACCTCGAAACGCGCGTACGCCCAGGCCGGCATTTCGAGCGCGAGCTGCCCACGTTGCGCGCGTTCGCGGATCAGGTCGCAATTGCCCTCGAGAACGCTCGCTTGGTGGGTGAGAATCGCCGCCGCGCCGACCAGCTCTCCGTTGCCAACGAGGAGCTGGCCGAAGCTCAAGAGCGGCTGCGCGACCTGCTGGACGGGCGCACGGAGCAGTTGAAACGCACCCGGCAAAAGCTGCGCGACGCGCGCGAGACCTTGTACGGTCATTTTGGCTACCAAGGCTTGGTCGGCACCAGCGGTCCCATGCGCAAGGTCTACGCGCTGGTGGATCGCGTGAAGGACACCGACGTGCCGGTGCTGATCACGGGTGAATCCGGCACTGGCAAAGAGGTCGTGGCGCGCGCCGTTCACGGCGCTTCGGCGCGCAGCAAAGGCAAAATGCTAGGCGTCAACTGCGGCGCGATTCCCGAAAATTTGCTGGAGAGCGAGCTGTTTGGTCACGTGCGCGGCGCCTTCACGGGGGCCGACCGCGAGCGCAAGGGCCTGTTCCGTGAGGCCGAGGGCGGCAGCATTTTGCTCGATGAAATCGGTGAAATGCCGTTCAAAATGCAGGCTGGCCTGCTGCGAGTGCTGCAAGAGAAGCGCGTGCGCCCCGTCGGCGGCAATCAGGAAGAGCCGGTCGACGTGCGCATCTTGTTCGCCACCAATCGCGATTTGGAGCGCATGGTGCAGGAGGGCAAGTTCCGCGAAGACCTGTACTACCGCATCCACGTGGTCGAGATTCACCTGCCCGCGCTGCGCGAGCGCGGCGAGGACGTGCCGCAGCTGGTCGACTACTTTTTGGGCTTGTTCGCGGCGCGCTACAAGCGAGAGAAGAAGAGCGTTTCGCGCGACGCGCTCCGTCGCTTACAGGCCTACGGCTGGCCCGGCAACGTGCGTCAACTCGAGCACGTGCTCTTGAACGCCTGGGTCATGAGCGAAGACCAAGAGCTACTGCCCGAGGATTTCGAGCTGCCCGACGGCTTCCGGCCTGCGAGTGATCGCTCTCCCAGCGTGCTGCGCGTGCCCAAGAAAGGCACCAGCTCTCAACACCGCCGCGACGAGCGCGAGCGAATCCTCGAAGCGCTCCGTTCCTGCAACTGGAACCGCGTAAAGGCCGCCGAAATCTCGGGCATCCCACGGCGCACGTTCTATCGGCGCCTGCGCGAATACGGCATTCAATGACTTCAGTATTGAGTCGTGAGGATTGAGTCGAGAAGAGCCACAGTCCCTCCGCTCGACTCACTACTCAATCCCCACTACTCACGCCCCACTACTCCATCCTCAAGCCTACATGCCCAGGCCCTTGAGCTTTTTGTGGAGGCCTTCGCGGGTGATGCCGAGGGCTTTGGCGGCGCTGGTTTTGTTGTTGCCGTGGGTCAGCAGCGTGCGGGCCAAAATGCGCTTCTCGACGCGGTCCATCATTTCGCGCAGCGTACCGGAGCCGTCGTCGTCTTCGGCAGGGTCGAGCTCGGTCGAGGGCTTGTCGGGTGCCTGGACGTCGTTCGTGCGCACTCGGGCGCTAAGCAGCTCGGGCGTGATGAACTTCTCACCGTCGGCCTGAATCACCGCGCGTTGCACTTCGTTCTCGAGCTCACGCACGTTGCCGGGCCAGGTGTAAGCTTGCAACGACTCCAACGCGGCCTGGGTAAAGCCGGCAATCTCGCGCCCGAACTCGCGCGTGTAGCGTTCCAAGAAGTGCGCCGCCAACAGCGGCACGTCTTCACGCCGTTCGCGCAGCGGCGGCACCCGAATCGGGAACACCTTGAGCCGGTAGTACAGGTCCTCGCGGAAGCGCCCTTCCGCGACCTCCTTCTCGAGGTTGCGGTTGGTGGCGGCGACGATACGCACGTTCACGCGCCGCGGCGCCACCGCGCCGACCGCGCGTATTTCGCCCTCTTGCAAAACGCGCAGCAGCTTGGCTTGCAAGGCCAGCGGCATTTCGCCCACCTCGTCCAAAAATAGCGTGCCGCCGTCGGCGACTTCGAACAGGCCCTTTTTCTCTTCTGTGGCGCCCGTGAAGGCGCCACGCTTGTGACCAAATAGCTCACTTTCCAGCAGGTTTTCTGGGAAAGCCGCGCAATTCTGGGCCACGAACAGCTTGTCGCGCCGCTGCGAACGGTAGTGAATCGCCGACGCAAACAGCTCCTTGCCGGTGCCGGTCTCGCCCTCCACCAGGACGGTAACGCGCGTGTCGACCACCTTGTCGAGCTGCTGCAGCACCTGCGCCATGCGTCGGCTGTCACCGACGATGCGCAGCTCGCTCTTGCGCGAGCGCTCGCGACCGCGCAAAAACTGATTCTCACGCCGCAGCTGCTCTTCGGCCAGCGTCAGCCTTTGAATCAAGCGCGCGTTGGCGATGGCCAGCGACGCCCCGTGCGCCAACACGCCGAGCGCCTCCACGTCACGCCGGTCGAACATGGCAGGCGCGTCACGGTTGTCGACCTGCAGCACGCCCAGAATGTCTTCGCCCTTCCACAGCGGTACGCCGATGGTGCTGCGAATATTGGCACCCAGCAGCGACTCGGAACCCAACGCTTCGCGCGGGGCGTCGGCTGCTAGCACTGCGGCGCGCCCTTCCACGACACGGCGCGCCACGCTCCGAGTCAAGGCGACCGGGCCTTCGGGCGCCATCGGGGCGCCATCGGGGCCGCGTACGCGCGTGACCATCGGCAACAGCAGGCCCTTGTCGGGCTGCGTGTCGTCCATCAGCGCCACGGTGGCGTGCGTCGCCCGCGGCGAAAGTCGCAGCGCGGCTTCCGCCACCTCGGCCACCACGTGCTCGAGCGAATCGGCGGCGCCAAGCGCGCCCAAGACGGCGCTCCACACCT
>JAYUYU010000237.1:0-2558 GCA_043752365.1 Myxococcales bacterium
GCCTCAGTACGCGCGCCCGCGCCGGTGGTTGAACCCGTCGCAGCGGCGCCCGTTGCAGCGGCGCCCGCTCCCGTCGCAGCGGCGCCCGCTCCCGTCGCAGCGGCTCCCGTCGCAGCGGCTCCCGTCGTGGTAGTGCCGGTCGTCATTGCCGCCGCGGGGCCGGAGGCCACGCTGGCGTCACCTGTCGTGGTCGCAGTCGCGCCGACGACGGCGTCGCCTGTCGTGGCCGCAGTCGACACGGCAGCGGCGGCACCGGCCAAGTCGGATCCGCAAGCCGCCGCCATCCCACTTACGCGCGAAAAAATGGCTTCGCAGCCCAGCGCGCCGCGTTCCTCCAGGCCGCGCCTGGCTGCGGTCCGGCGTCGCGCGGGCGAAGACTTGATCGGCGAGTTGTTCGAGACCATGCACGACCTGCACTTCATGCGCGGCGTGCCCGACGGCGCCGAGTTCATGCTGGCGGCCGTCGAATCCATCGTGCCTTGCGACGGCGTCTTGATTCACGTCTTCGACATCAATACGCGCCAATTCGTGGTCGTGCGCGCCAAAGGCCCCGGCACCATGCAGGCGGTGTTGCACCGCACACCCGACACCGATCCCTTCTTCCACGCCGTCATGCGTCGCCCCGGCTCGGTGGCAATCCACGACGTCGCGAGCGACCCGCGCGTGCTCGGTCCGCGTTGGGAAGCGCTGGGCGTCAAGCCGGCGCGCGCGCTGTGCGGCCCCGTCCGCCAGGGTGGTCGCTACCTAGGCTTGCTCGAGGTCGTCAATCCGCTCGGTGACGCTCCGTTTCACCAGACCGAGCAGAACGCCATCGACTACGTCTGCGAGCAATTCGCCGAATTTCTCGCAAACCGCCCGATCGTGCTCGACGCCGACGTCATTCTACGGAGGTAAGTTCTTGTTCTCCTCCGTGCTCTGCCCGGGGCGGTGCGCGTCCTTTCCGGGTTGAAACGCGGTCGGCGCTCGGCCTCGCCGAGTTTTTCGCGAGCCTCTCTCAATCGCGGATCGTGATCTGGTCTAGCAAGGTCGGTTGAACACCTCGCAGCTCGTGCTTTGCACTCGCGACTCCACTTCGACGGTGGCCTGCTAGACTGCCGCCATGGCGACCGATCGCACCAGACGTGGGCAATTGCTCACGTTCTTCGTGCTGCCCGCGATCGTAATCGCCGTGCTGGTGCTGTCGGGCGTGATGTTTCGCTCCAGCTTTCAGCTGGAGAAGCTGCGTGAGCAATCGGTAGTGGAGGCAACGCTCTCGCTAGCGAACGAGCGCGCTGATCGACTCGACAAGCGCATCATCGAGCAGGACAACGCGGTGCGCTCGGTGCTCGATCTCACGCAGCGCAGTGAGTTTGGTAGCAAATGGCTGGAAACGGCCGCGCTGCAGACGCCCACGGTACGCGCCGTCTTCTTGGTCGACTTGGGCACGGCCACCCACAACGTGGTCGCCTTGGCGTCGCGTGCGCCCGAGCTGGAGACCGAACGCTTTCGGCGGCTACTCGTGCATCGGTTGTTGCCGGAGCTCAAGCTCGAGCGGCCGCCCATCGACGAGCTGCGCCACCTGCACAAGGTGGAGCGAGAGAAGGCATATTTACTCAGCCATTGGGAGCAAGAGGTCAATCAACGACATTTCTTGGTCGTGGTTTGGCACGACGTGCCTCGCATCGTCCACGATCTGTTCCCGGCGCTCTACTCGGACATGCAGCAGAGCCGCGTCAACATCGTCGACGCCGACGGCAAGATCGTGTTCGGCCCGCCGCTGGGACGTGGTGGCCTCACCCTGGGGCGCCAATTCGAGACCACGTTGTACAAGTGGACGCTGAACGTGACCATGAACAGCGCTGCCGAGCTGGCGGCCGCGGTCGCGCGCCGCCGGGTGCTAGAAATGGTGTTGGTGGCGCTGTCTAGCGTCGTCGTTATCGCGGGTTTGTTCGTGATTTTGATCGCGGCAGAGCGCGAGCGGCGGCTCTCGAATCTAAAAAGTGAATTCGTCGCCAACGTGTCGCACGAGCTGAAAACGCCGCTGGCGCTAGTGCGCATGTTTGGGGAGCTGCTGCAAACGGGTCGCGCTGACACACCCGAGAAGCGCAATCAGTACCTCTCCATCATCGTCAACGAGAGCGATCGCCTGAACGCGCTCATCGAGAACGTGCTGGACTTTGCCAGGGTCGAGCGCGGGCAGGCCGCCTACGAGTTTTCGCCAGCGCGGCTGGCGGAGCCGGTCGGTCGAGCCGTGGAGGCGTGCCGCGTTCGCGCCGAGCGTGATGGAGTTGCGCTCGAGCTTTCGCTCGAGGAAGTGCCCGAGCTTTTGCTCGACGAACGCGCGGTCGAGATTGCCGTGATCAACCTGGTCGACAACGCGCTCAAGTACGCGCCCGAGGGTAAGTGCATCGTAGTTTCGGTGCGCGCCATTGCGGGCGGCGGCGCCGAGGTGCGGGTGGTCGATCAAGGGCCCGGCATCGTGCCCGAGGATCGCAAACGCATCTTCGAGCGCTTCGTGCGCGGCAAGTCTGCCAGGGGCAAGCAAGTGCGTGGCTCCGGCATCGGCCTGTCGCTGGTGA
>JAYUYU010000238.1:0-15829 GCA_043752365.1 Myxococcales bacterium
GCGCGAGCCGGACGGGTCGCTCAAGCTTACGGTGGAGCGCGAGCGCGGCTTGCGCACGGGTTCCTACGTGTTTCGCTTCAGCTACCGCACCCAGCTGGCCAAGCGTGGGCTGATCCGCCGCGTCGGTAGTCACGTCGAGCTACGTTGGGTAGGACCGCGCTTCGAAGACGGTCTCGACTCGGCGCGCGTGACCTTCCGAGTGCCGGAAGCCAGCGTCGCGCCTCTCTTGCCTAGCCCCGGCTCGAGCGGCGGCGCCGTGAACGAACTGGACGAGCTGGGCGGCGTGTTCATCGGCAACTTGCGCCGCGCCCCCGGCAAAGACGAGCTGGAGATCGTGCGGCCGCACGTCGCGCGTGGCGAGCCCGCGCTGTGGCGCGTTTGGGTCGCAGATACGGCTTTCGACGCCTTCGCGGCTGCGGCGGCGCCCAAGTCCCCGGCCCTGCTCGCTTCGCACGAGCTGGGCGAATCCCCGCGCGAGCGGCTTGGCTGGCTGCTGGGCGCGTTGTGCGCGGGCTTGGCCTTTGGCGCGTTGGTGCTCGCGAAGTGGCGAGCTTTCCAGGCAGCCGCGGCGCTGCGTAACGCCGAGGCGCGGGCGCTGGTGCCGTTGGCGCCCGGTCTCCGCGCGGCGCTCGCGGGCGTGCTCTTGGGTCTGGCGGTGATCGCCGGTGGGCGCTGGGACGAACCGACGCTGGTCGGCGTTCTGCTGCTGGGCGTGATGGCTTGCGCGGCCCTGTTCGTCAGCCCCGGTCGCGCGGCGCCTCGCGGACCAGGCCAATGGCTGCCGCTCTCGGAAGCGGATGCGTTTTCGCGCCAAGCCAGCCGCCTGCCTGGACGCTTTTTGGACGCCAGCACGCTGCTGGGCGCGCTAGTGCTGGGCCTGCTGTTGGTTGGCGTCGTGGTGCTGCACTTTTTGGAGCGGCAGCATTCGCCCTACCGCGCGGTGGAGCTGCTGCTCGGCAGCACCGTCCTATTGCCGGTATTCCTGACCGGGCGGGCGCAGGAGCTACCGGCAGTACCGGGCGGCGACCCGCAGCGGATGCTGCAGCGCGTGCTGCTGGGGCTGCGTCGGCGTAATTTGCGCGCGGTGCCGTTGGCGCGCTTGCCTCAGGGCAGTAGCAGCGCTGACGAGCTGCGCTTGCTGCTGCAACCGCGCGGCGCACTGGCTGGCTTGATGGCGGTCGAAGTGGGCACCGACCACGCGCTGGGCTTGGGCGGCATCGTGGCCGAGCCGTACGTGCTGCTGCGAGTGCGTGAAGGGTCGCTGTGCTCGCAGGTACTGCCTGCGCAAACCTCGTTTCAGCGCGGGCGCAAAGCCGATGAGCGCGTCGCCGTGCTGCGGCCCAAGCTACCCACCGTCTCCGAGACGTTGGCCTTGATAGACGAGCTGCTCGAAGTCTTGACTCAAGCGCCGCCGAGCCCACCCAGCAGCGCGCGCAGCTCCGCAGGCAGGCCGGCTTCGGCGCGGAAGCCCGCCCGCACGGCGTCGCCAGCCCACGCGACGTAGCTGCCGTGGAGAGCGTGCCGTTCGCCTAGCTCCGGCACGACGGCTCCGCCGTACAGCGCGTCGCCCGCGATGGGAAAGCCTAAATGCGCCAAATGGGCGCGAATTTGATGACGGAAGGCGCGTTCGACGCTGAGCTGGACCAACGCGAAGCGAGCGCCGCGCTCGAGCACCCGATAGCTCGTGCGGCATTGCTTGGCGTAACCGTCCGGGGGCTCAGCGTAAACCCGCACGCGCCGCGGCTCGGCCGTGTCGGGGCCGAGCAAGCTCTCGAACTCACCCGACTCCGGCACGTCGGCCGTCACCACCGCCAAGTAGCGCTTCTCGATCAACGAAGACTCGAACAGCGAGCGTGCAGCCTGAAAAGCTGCCTGGCTGCGCGCCGCAAGCACGACGCCCGAGGTTTCGGTGTCCAGCCGATGGACGAGGCCCGGCTCGCGCTGGCGAAAGCCGACGCCCCGCATCTCGGGGTAGCGAGCCAACAGCGCCGCGGCCAGCGAGCGAGTTTCGGTGCGCACCAGCGGTGCCGTGGGTAGCCCGGCGGGTTTGTCGACGATGACGAAGTCTTCGGACTCGAACAAGACCTCGAGCGGCAGCGACGCGTCAGGAATGATTGGAACGCTGGGCGCCTCGACCACCAGCTCCATGCCGCGCTCCAGCCGATCACCCTTTTTCAGGCGCCGCCCTGAGCCGCGGACACGGCCGGCTTCGAACAGCTCTTTGACCTCTTTGCGCGAGAAGCCAGGGAAACAGCGCAATACAGCCTCGTCAGCGCGGTGGCCGGTGAAAGCCTCGCCAATGACCACGCGCTGCGCTTCGACGTCGCTTGCCGCTTCGCTCATTCAGAACCGCCCGACCATTCCCGCTTCGAAGCGAGCTCCGTACGTTTCTGGGGTAGCGATGGCGTAGGGCAGCGCCGGAAGGACGGCGCGCGGCGCCGCTGCGTCACCCCTACGTGTGGACCACCAGCCAATGCCGGCGCCCAGTACAGAGCCCGCGAAAATACCACCCAGCCAAGCGCGCGTCCGCGGTTTGCTTTCTTCTTGATCGACCAACAACAGCGGACTGCCTGCCGCGGCGCCAGTCAAGGCGCCCAGGGTGACGCCCAGGTCGACCAGCAGCACACGCGAGGCTCTTACTTTCAGCTGGGTCGCCAGCACGCCCGCGCCCAACGTGCCGATGGCCGCGCCGTAGCCCATGCCGCCCACGGGAGTCTTTTTGGTGCGACCTTCAACGAACAGCTGGCCGAGGCCACCCAAGCCCATGCCCAGCACGCCGCCGCTGTGCAAAAGGGCCGCGTCACCGTCGGTAATGTTGCTGATGCTCATGGCCGCCACTGCCAGCGCCACGCCAGCCGTGCCCGACACTACCCCGTAAACGTAGCGATCTTCTTTCGGGACGTCGTAGTGCCCGGCCAACAGCAGACCGGCGCTGGTGGGCCACCACAGGCCCGCCGACAGGAACCACGCACCGCCCACGCTGACGTTCCATTCGTCGGCGACCAACAAGGACCCACCGAGCCCAATGCCCGTCCCCAACGCGACCAACGGATAAACGAGTCGCTCGTCAGCCGAGCCGCTGGCGGCTTGAATCGAATAGCCGACGTAGCCGCCGAACATGGCGGCGTTCAACGCCAACACGGCACGGCCCGACGAGCGCGGCTCTTCTGGCTCCGGCTCGTCCGCTGCGGCTGCGGCGCCTGGTACGGACGCTATTTCGGGGCGCGACTGCAGCAGGTCGCGCATCATGACGGCGACGCGCACGTCGAGGTCGTCCGCCGACGAGCGCTCGCTGCGCACGAGCATGACGCGCGTACCTGGCCGAATGGCTACGATGCGAAGCCGCAGCCCGCGCCCTTCGCGTGTCACGGTGGGCAGCACCAGCCACGAGTCGCGGGCGCGTTGCACGAGCTCCTCGTCACGCGGAATTTCGCGGGCCCCACGCGACTCGAGCGCCAACGTGAGCCCCAAATCCTGAACCGCCTCTGACACGAGTTGATCGAGGTGCGGCAAGAGCACGTCGACCCCAGCGTCAGGCGCCACTTCGTCGGCTTGGGCGGCGGGCAACGCCACCACGTCATTGGGACCAGCGTGCGCCGCGGCCGTGACCGTCAGCACTGCCAGAACCGCACGCGCCGCGCGGCAGGCCATGGCCGTCAGAACATCACGGTCGCGTTGATCCAAGCGTCGAAGTCGCTGGAACCACTGACCTTGAAGCGATGCCCAGGATCGTTGATGGTTTTGCGGTAGTTGGGATTCGGAATACCGCTGGGCGTGTCTTTGTCGATGCCGGCAGCGTCTTTCTTCGTGCCGTGGCAGGGCCCGGCCTTGCTCAAATCGTTGGCAAAGTCGGGATTGCAGGCTTGGTCGAAGGAGATGAAGTGCGCTTGGGTGAGCGTGTAGGCCGCGCCAACGTTGAACTTCACGAACTCACCAACTTGCCAGTTCACGCTAGCAGACAGCGTATACACGCCGTGCTGCTGCACGTCCGTCAGGCCGGTGAAGTAAACCTTCTGCGAGTTGGGGTTGACGACCGAGGTACCGGTAGCCCCGCCCGTTCCGCCCTGAAACTCCGCGAAGTTGGGGTAGCGCAGGGTGGAAGCGTCCGAGGTGCCGAGCGCGTCGAACAGCTCCGAATAGTCACGACCTTCCGACACGTAGGTGCCGGTGAAGCGGAAGTCGAACGCCAAGCGCTGGAAGGCCTCACGGACCTCCCATGGGATGACGTTCAGGCCGAAGATCATCGTGCCTTTGAGCGGCGGGTGGTTGACGAGCGAGCCTTTGAGGTCCGTCGCGCCGTAGTCGCTGCTGTCGTTCTGGAACTCGAACAGCGCGCGGAAACCGCCGTACGGTTCGATGTACTTCACGCGGCGCGAAACGATGGTGTGGCCTTCCAAGGCGGTGACGCCGCGGCTGATGCCAGGCTTGCGACCGCCCTGAAAGACGCCTTCCAAGGAGCCGCCGTCGACCGAGGCCGGGTATTCACCGCTGATGCCGTTGCGGTTGATGTCCGAGTAGTTGGCGCATTCGACTTGTGCCGAGCCGACCGGCAACCCCGAGTTGGTGTTGAGCCCGACGCGATCCTTCGAGCAGGCGTGCATGGGCTCGCTGACGTCGAAACGGCCTTCGATACCGATCAGCCACGTGGGCTTGGTGGCGTCGCGTGCCTGGTTCATGGGCGCCGCGTCCAGCCCGATAGCCAGGTACTCGACACCACTTCGAGTCGGCGACTTGAACGGCAGTTGAAACAGCTGCTCACCGGGCGCACCCCCGAGTGTGAAAGTCTGATTCTTGTCGCTGCCCGAGAGCCCTTTGAGCTCGCGGTCGTCCGATAGGACGATGGGCAGGCGGATGACGAGCGCCAAGTCCTTGTACAGACCGATGTCGGCGCGCGTGTTCAGGCGGCTGACGCGCTGCGAGTACTCGGCCACGTTGAGGCTGGCGCGCGAGTAACCGCCGTCGCTGAAGCCAGCGTCGGTCAGCGAGGACTCACGCAAGATTTTGGCGGTCTTCCAGGTGCTTTGGTAGCCGAGCGAGAGGTGCAGATCGAACAGGTCGTCGTCGTCGAAGGCGTCGACGACTTGCACCACCTCGGACGGCTCGCGCAGCACCGAAGGTTCGCTGACTTTCCGGGGTTCCTCGGCGTGCGAAAGCGAGGTCAAAAGCAGCCCAGCCAGAGGCAGGGCAGAGCACGTTTTCAAGGTCAAGCGCCTCATCCTGGGACCTCGGGCGAACACACGCGCCCGTTTCAGCGGACGCTAGCGGCGCGCGGTCCGAACTGTCAACGGATCGGTCACTTTTCCGGGGCTTGCGTACGGAGGGGACGGGGGATGGTCTCCCACAATCCCTCCCACCGCGCCGCCTCGGCCCAAAGCCCGGCGGCAGCAGTCGGGTCGGCCACGAGCCCGGTGGCAGCCGCCGCGATGGTGCAAGTGGTTCGCGCCAGTTTACGGGCCTTGACGTGGGCTTGAGCCCGCTCGCCCAGCGGCTCGGGCGCGTTTTTGTCGCCCACCTTACGCGCGCTGGCTTCGGCAGCCTCGGCGGCCTGCTGGCAGCGGGACATCAGCGCCGAAACGTCGGGCTTGCCGAGCGGTATCGCCAGCTTGTCCTTGGCCCGCAGCGGGCTCTTGGGTGGCTTGGGGGCGCCTTTGGTGTCTGGCGCCCAAGCGGGGTCGACCTCCAGCTGACCGGCGCGGACCTCGATGCTCAAGCGCTTTTCGTCGAGCGTGAGCGTGAAGTCGCCATCGCCGTAGCGCACGCCGGCTACCGGCGTCGCGATCACGACCTCTGCCCCTGGGCGCGACCCCATGCCGTTGCCGACAGTCACCTTACCCCAGGCCAGCAGCACCTGCTCGCGCCCCCGCCGGCAAGCGCGAAAGCGGGCCGGCCCTGCCAGGGCGATTTCTCGACCGCTGCTGGCGTGCTTCAAGGTCAAGCTCGCGCCCTTGCCCAACGTCACCCAGTCCGAGCCGTCGAGCTCCGCGCCTGACGTGACCGCGCTGCTGCCCGACGTCGCTTCCCCCTCCACGCGCAGAGCGCGACAAGTCGGCGGGCGCTGCGGTGCGGCTGTGCTTGGCTCGGGAACTGCGGGAGCCAACGCGGCGCTCGGCGCGGCGCTTGGGGGTGGTGCGGCAGAGCCTACCGGAGGCTGATTGCCGGGGCTCTTGCCGCAGCCGAGTGCGAGCCAAGCCAAACCAAGCCCGACCACGCAGGAGCGCATGGTTTGATACCGGCGCGTCATTCCGGGCGACGCGAAGGCGGGGGCGGCGGAATGACGAGAGTCTTGCGATCTTCGTCCTCCTCTTCGGCGAAAATTTCGCTCGTGATGTCCTCGGCGGCCAGCTCTTCCTTTGCGGCGCCGAGCTCGCGCGTGGTCTCGGCCAAGCGATCAGCCAGGACACCGGTGAACTGCCACAGCAGCTTGACGGCGAGCTGGTGCTCTTTCCGCAAAATCTCGAAGAACTCTTGGCGGCGAATCACCATCAGCTCGCTGATGCCGTCGCTGACGACGGTGGCAGAGCGAGGTTGGCTGCGCACGAGCGCCATTTCACCGACGTGCGCGCCCTGCGGCAAGGTCGCAAGCTCGGCGCCGTTGCGCGACACCTTGAGCTGGCCGGACAGCACGATGAACAACTCTTCCCCTTTGTCGCCTTCGGTGATCACGATTTCACCAGGGCCGTAGGTGATGACGTCGGTCACCTGCAACACCCGCAAAATTTCGCGATCATTGAGCGGACGGAACAGCGGCATACGCGCCAATATTTCGCGCTTCAGCTGCAGCTTTTTGGCGCGGCTTTCGTCACGCGCGGAGGCGTCACCGAGGGTAACGATGACCGACGTGATGTTGTCTTTGCCACCGTGATCGTTGGCCCAGTCGATGAGCTGCTTGACGACGCTGTCGGCGTCGGGGTTCGCCAAGAACTTACCCAGCTGCTCCAGCTCTTCCTCGAAGTAGCCGGACAAACCGTCGGAGCAGAGCAAGAAGCGATCGCCCTGCAGCAAGTCGACGACCAACGTATCGGGCTCGACGTGCTCGTAGACACCGACGGCGCGAGTGATGGCGTGCTTTTGCGCCAGCTGCTCGACCTGCTCCTTCGGCATCTTCTTGCGCTTGATGAGCTCGTTGTAAACCGTATGATCTTCGGTGATTTGCTCGAGCACGCCGTCGCGCAACAGGTAAATGCGGCTGTCACCGACGTAGATGATGAAGGCCTGGTTGCCGACGATGAGCAGCGCTACCAGCGTCGTGCCCATGCCGCGCTTCTTGGCGTCCTTGGCCGCCTCCGAGTGGATCTTGTTCGAGGCGCGGTTCACCGCGAACTCGAGCATGTTCAAGATGTCGCGCTTGCTGACCTTGGCGCCGCCCGAAGCGCCCTCTGCGTAGTCGCGCAGCAGGTCGGCCTCTTTCTTGATCTCGTCGTGAATGGTGCGCACGGCCAACGCGCTGGCCACTTCGCCGGCGGCGTGCCCGCCCATGCCGTCGCAGACCACGAACAACCCGAGCTTCTTGTCGACGAGGTAGTTGTCCTCGTTGTGCTCACGCGTTCGGCCAACGTCCGTCAACGCGCCGAAATGGATCTCCGGGCTGCTCATCGACCAAGCAGGATAGCCCAGCGGCTCTACGCTCGGAAAGGGGGCGCTCGCAGCCAATTACTCGGCAAATAACCGGGGCTTCTACTGCCCCAGATTTTTTCACAGGAAGATCGGAAGCTCGGCAGGCCCAGACTTGGGGCGCCAAGCTGGCGCGTCGCTCGCGTCGCCCCACCCGTCTCCGTAAAGCCTTACGGGTCCGAAAGCCGTCGTCTCCGCAAGCCGAACGCCTTCCCAATCTCGCACGTCTCCGCAAGCCGCACGCCTTCGCAAGCCTCTCGCCTCCACAAGCCGCACGCTTCGTAGGCTCGCACGGATGCGTGAGCCGCACGGACGCGTGAGCCGCACGGATGCGTGAGCCGCACGGACGCGTGGGCCGACTGTCTCCGTACGTCCTGGGTCCGTAAAGCCGCACGTCTCCGCAAGCCGCACGCCTCCTCCCTCTCAGAAGACTGCAAAGCGGAGCGCCCTGAACATAGCGAGCTCGCGCAAAGCGCGAGCCAGAACCACCCCACCCGACTTTGGCACTACCAGATCACGATCCACGATCGAGACCAGGCCCGCAACAAACTCGGCGAGACCGAGCGGCGATCGCGGTTCGGCAGAACACGATCGCGAGGCGCTCGGGCAAGGCACGGAGGAGAACAAAGACCAATGGCCGAGCGCCCGCTGCATGGCAGGTCAAGTGGATCGCGAGACACCCGGGCAAGGCACGGAGGGAACCAAGACAAACAAAACCCGCGAGTCTACACGCGTTCATCCAACACCGAACGAGCACCGCTCCGCGCCACAACAACATGATCAAGAAGCGGTATCCCGATCAGCTCTGCACACTTCGCTACGTGCTTGGTCATTTCCACGTCGTCCGAGCTCGGCTCTGGATCACCACTCGGGTGATTGTGCACGAGCAGGATAGCCGAAGCGGCGTTCTTCACCGCGGGCGCGAGTACGTCGCGCGCCGTCAGCGCGCAGCCGTGAAGTCCGCCCTGAGCGATGCGCGAGCTAAACTTGAGCCCGCTGCGGCCGTCCAAACAAAGCAACCACACCTCTTCGTGATCGAGCGCCGCTAGGCGAGGCCGCGCCCACTCGGCGGCCGCCTCGAAACAGTCGATCACCTGCCGGCGCTCGCCGAGTGAACGGATCACGACGCGCCGCCCGAGCTCCATCGCGGCGGCCAAGCGCGCCGCCTTCACCGGACCAACGCCCGGTTGCAGCGCGAACGCATGCGGGCCAAGCCGCGCGATGCCCTCGATACCGCCCGCCGCCTCCAGCAGCGACAGCGCGACTCGCTCGACGGAATGGCCGGTGCTGCCCGTACCGAGCAGGAGCGCCAACAGCTCCGCGTCGCCCAAATCGTGAACCCCCGACTCCAACGCTCGTTCTCTAATCGCCAGCAACCTGACCTCGCTCTCTTGGCGGGTCCAAAGCAGCAGCCGTGCCAAAGCGCGTTCAGGTGCGTTTCAGGGGCAAGATTGGCCGCGACGGCGACGACCGACGCGGCCGCCAGGCGTCCAACGGCCGCCAGCGCCATGCGCGCTGCTACTCGACGTCGATGATCGAGCCGACATCGACGCGCGCGCGCAAATCGTCGAGCGCGGCCAGTACGGCGGCCTCGCTGATACCATCGAACGTGATGCGGGTGCGGTAGCGCGGGTTGAAAAGCGCCGGATACGACCCGATGCTGACCAGCGGATGCGCCGCCACGACCGCGTCGAGCACGTCCTTCAAGTCGACCTCGTCGCGACTGAGCACCAGCGCGCGCGTCACGAACGGGGTTGGCCCGACCACCCACGAGCGCAAGGTGGCAAGCTTCATCCGAAATACCTCGGGTACGCCCGGCAGAATCCAGACGTTTTCGACCACCGGCGTCGGCCACGACACATCGGGGGCACGACGCAGCTCGGCGCCCTCCGGAATGTCGGCGAAGCGCAGGTGCGCATCGGTAACCTTATCGCCGAAGGTCTGGCGTACCAGCTCGACGAGCGTGGCGTCGCGCACGACCTTGCGGCCAAATGCCTTGGCTACGGCTTCGATGGTCACGTCGTCGTGCGTCGGCCCAACGCCGCCGCTCGTGATTACCACGCCGTGCGCGGCCGATAGCCGGGCGACAGCGGACGCAAGCGTTGGCACGTCATCGAGCAAAATTTCAGCCGTCTTGAGCTCGATGCCCAGCGCTCGCAGTGTTTTGGCGAGCGGCGCCAGGTTGGCCTCGACGACTTTGCCGCTGAGCAGCTCGTTGCCAATGGCGAGAAACGCGGCTGTCTCGACCATCGCGCGCAAGGCTTACTCCGTGTCGAGCTCGCGCACGACGGGCTGACCCGCGGCGTCGATGGCCAACAGTTCTTCGACGCGCTTTTCTGCAGCGTCGAGCTGAGCTTGAGATGAACGTGACAAGCGCGTGCCCTCCTCGAACAAAGACAACGATTGCTCGAGCGAGAGCTCGCCGCTTTCCAGGCGCTCGACGATCGCTGTCAGGCGCTTGAGCGCTTCTTCGAAGCCGGGGGCTTCGGTCGGCGCTTTGGCTGGCGCCTTGTCGGCTGCAGCTTTCTTCATGGGCTGGCACCCGGAACGTCCACCCGTTCGTCCAGAAGCGCAAGTCGGACTTCGAGGGCGGCCGAATCCATGCCGGCCAGCACCACCACGCCGTCGGGGTCGGCCAGCAATGGGAAGGCCAGCCCAGAACCGGCTCGGACCTGCGCGGCCGGCAGCGCTGCAGCGGACAAGCCCGGATTTTTGGCCAGCTCGAGCCATAGCGTCTCGGGCCCGCCGACGCCCTCGCGCAGTGCCCGGCCGGACAAGGCCAGCTTGGCGGCTTCGCGCACGGCTCGCGACGCATCGAGCTCGGCGGCCAACGTGAGCGTGCGCAGCTTCACCTTTTCGGGGCGCCGGCTCAAGGCCACGACAGCGGCGTGACGCACGGTCGCGTCGGGCTCGAAGCGGTAGGCATTCTCGATCAAACCGAGCGCGTCGGGATCGCGAGCGCGCGACAGACCAAGCAACGTGTGGGCCCTGAGCCACGGATCCCCCTGGCTCAGCAGCTCGCGCACCAACGGTTGCAAATCTGCGTCTTTTCGAGCCGAAAGCGCGGTCGCGGCCAAGAGCGAGGCCGGGCCGGCGCCGTGCGAAAGCTCCAGCAGCAGCGGGGTCGGGGCCAGCTCGGCCGCCTCCGCATCGGCGAGCCCAATCGCCAGCGCCACGCGCAACGACGGATCACGCTCGTTGAGCAATCGCCGCACGGCAGCCTTGGCGGCGCTGCCCTGGAAGGCCAAACGCGCCACCGCCCGCACTACGTACGCATCCTTCGAATGCAGACTGTGCACGAGCGACGCAGGTTCGACGAGAGCGCGCGCAAAGGCGACCGCCGCGCGATCGACTGGTAGGGTCGCACCCCGCGACGCTTGCAGCGCTTGGTTCAGCGCTTCCGACGTTTCGCCCAGCCGGGCGTAGCGAAGCGCCAAACCGCGCAGCGCGAACGAGTGCAAGCGGGGCTCAGCCAGCGCACGCTCCAGCCGCGCGCGCGCTACGCCGGAAGGTGAGCGCGACAGCGCGTAAATGGCGAGCCCGGCGGTGTCTGGGCTCTGGAGTGCGAGCTCGATGCGCGGCACGCCCCAGCCGCCGCCCCGCGCGAACAGCTCCAGCAAGGCCGGCGCTCGCTGACCCGCCAGGTCCATAGACAAGACCGCCGGCGCCTGCACGCCACCATTAGTCTGCAACAGCAGACCAATGGCCAGCTCGCGCGTTGCATCTGTGCCCGAAAGCTCGCTCAAGGCGAGCGCCGCGTCGCGCGTGCCGCGGCGGGTGAGGATTTCGACCGCCGCCGCCACCAGCACCGGTTGGTGCTCGGAGCGCAGCCAGTGGCGCGCCAACTCCACGACCTCGGTCGAGCCGAAACGTAGCAGGGCCAGCGCGGCTGCGGCGCGAGCATCCGGCGCACCGCGCCGCACCACGTCGCGCAGAAACACCTCCGCGCGCAGGTCACCGAGCGCGCCAAGGGTTTCGCACAGCTCTTTGGTCGGCGCGCCAGGCGCGCGCAAGAGCGGCGCGAGCTCGAGCGGGGGATTGGCGAGCAGCGCTTGCTTGGTCAGCTCGGCGGCGTGGCCGGGCTTGCGCAGTGCGCGCCCGAGCGCGGCCAGCGCTACCGCGTCTTGCGTTTGCGCCAGCGCCAGCGCCGACGCGGCTTGGACCCACTCCGAAAGCGGGCCGGCGTCCACCTCGACCCGAGGTGACGACAGCGCGCGCACCAGCGCGGCGCGCGCTTCTGGCAGCTTGGCGTGCGGAGCGAGCGCGCGCACGGCCGCCAGGTGCTCTTCGGCCCCACGCGCGGCACCGCCTGGATCGAGCGCGCGCGCCAAGAGCTCGATCGCGCGGGGAGTACCGAGCGTCGAAAGCCGCTGCAACCCACGCATTCGCTCGCGCGAAGCGTCGCTTGCCAGCAGCCGTTCGGCGGCGGGCGCGCCCAGCTCATTCAGCAACGAGGGCGCTTTTTGCCCCCGTTCTGCCGCGCGAGCCTGCGCCTGCGCCTGCGCTTGCGCTTGCGCTTGCGCCTGCGCCGGAAGAAAGAGCAGCACCGCCACCGCGCCGAGCGCCCGCGCGGCGCGCGAAAAGCGCGGCCGCTTCATGGCTTCGCGCTCGGTTTGGCTTTGCCGCCCACGGCGGTAGTGCCGAAGCCCAGCCCAGTTTTAGCCGCCCCCGGCAGCTTGGCGACGACCGAAAAGCTCACGCCTTCGGCCACGTCGTCACGGTGGGAGAACGCACGCAGGGCGACCACGATGCTGGTGCTGCGGCTGAGCGCTTCTTGAGCGGCGGCCGGGCTCGGACCCTGCGGGCGCACGCCGACCAGCAATCTCAACCCGGGCTTGGCGAGCAGCAGCTGCGCCATAGCGCGCAGCGCCACGTGCGACTTTTCAGTGAGTTCGAGAGCGCGCGGCATAGCCTCGAACGTGATCGGGGCCGACAGGCTGACGCTGGCCGTCTTTTCGTCGAAGCGCGCCAGCAGCGGGCGGGGCTTTTTGGGATCGCTGTCAGGACAACCATCGGCGTCCTCGAAGCCGTCGAAGGTCTCGGCCGCCTCCGGGCACTTGTCGGCGTCGTCGTCGAACGTATCGCCGTCTTTGTCCGGGCTGGGGCAACCGTTCAGCTTCGCTTCCTCGCGCGCCAGGCCCGGCAGCACTGGACAAGCGTCGTCGGTGTCGGGGATGCCGTCTTGGTCGTTGTCGGTGTCGGGGCAGCCGTCGGCGTCCTCGAAGCCGTCGCGATCTTCGGCCTTCTTGGGGCACTTGTCATCGGGATCGTAGATGCCATCCATGTCGCGGTCCCGCAGGGGGCAGCCCTTCAGCTTGGGATCGGCCGAGTCGGGCCCGGCCTCACGCGGGCAAGCGTCCTTCAGGTCGACGATGCCGTCGTGATCGTCATCGGGATCGAGGCAGCCGTCTTGATCCTCGAAGCTGTCCGCGTCTTCCTTCTCCGTCGGGCACTTGTCTTCTTCGTCGCCGACCCCATCGTCGTCATTGTCGAAGTCCAGACAGCCGTCACTATCCTGAAACCCATCGCGATCTTCGGCCAGCTCGGCGCACTCGTCCTTCGCGTCTTCGATGCCGTCGCCGTCGGCGTCCAGGAAGCGCGGCGCCCAACCGAAGCCGAGCACAGCGCGCACTGACGGCACGCCCACCGCCGAGGTGAGCGGAGCTTCGACGCCACCCAGCAGCGAGAACTCCGATGGCGTGTAACGAGCGACGGCGCCGATGACCGCCGGGCTCGCGGCGGCGGCGGCGAAGCTGGGCGTGAGCGCCACCGCGCCGTGTGTCTCGACCGACCACGACCAACGTCCGTGCTGATCCCAGCCAAAGGCCTGCGGGCGCAGCACGATAGCGGCGCCCCAGGGCAATTCGTGGCCGAAACCCTGGCCGACGTAGCTCGTTTCTTCCCCGCGCACCTTGGCGCCAACGGTGGCGCGCAGCGTCAGCGCGACCAAGCTGAGTTCGGAGAGCAGCCGCAGCTCGCCCGTGGCGTTGCCGTCGGAGACGTAAGAAGTCGGGTCGCCCGTCGGCAGGGTGACGCGCGCCAGCGCCGCCAGCGCGAAGCCGCCCAAATCTCCAGCGGGCAGCAACACCGCTTTGGCCGAAAGCCCCACGTCGCCGAGCGCGGCCTTGGGCAGCGCGGCGGCGTCGCTCACGAGGGCCGAGACGTTGCTACCCGTTTGGTAAACCACGCTGGGCAACGCCAGCCCGAGCGCGATGCGGTCACCCAGGCCGACGCCGAACAGGTAGTCGAGCGACAGCTGATGGCGCACCGGTACCGCCTGTTCCGCGCCCGAGTCGTCCTGCAGGACAACCAGGCGATTGGCGTATGAAGCGACCAGCGCGGCGTTCCAGTTGAGCGGGCCCGGAGCCTTGGCCGGTTCTGTGTAGAGGCCGCCCGCTTCGTCGGTCGGCAGCTCGAGCCGGCGCAGGTTCAGCGACGGAACGTCCGCAGCATTCGCCAAGCTCGCGCCGAGCACACTTCCGAGGACGACGAGCAGAGCAGAACCCTTGCCACGCATCCCCGCGAGGTTAGCCAGCAGATCCGGCGCGAAGCCAGAGGTTTCGGGCCCGCCGAGCTTGCGCTGTGGGGCGGTTCGGCATATCGAGGGCGTCACATGGACGCGATCAGGATCCGTGGTGGCCGCGCACTCAGTGGCACCATCCGTGTGAGTGGCGCCAAGAACGCCGCCCTACCCATCTTGTGTGCCACCTTGCTGTCCGATGGGGAGAGCCGGCTGCGCAACGTGCCGGCCCTGCGTGACATCGAGACGACGGCGGCCTTGCTCCGCTACTTGGGCCGCCCTGTCGACGTCGACATGCCCGAGGTGCGGGTGAAGGCCCCAACCGGCAACGTCAAGCCCGAGGCCCCGTACGACCTCGTGCGCCAAATGCGCGCCAGCGTGCTGGTGCTGGGTCCACTCTTGGCGCGCTACGGCTCTGCCAAGGTTTCGCTGCCTGGCGGCTGCGCCATCGGTGCCCGACCGGTCGACCAACACCTGCTCGGCCTCGAGGCGCTGGGCGCCAAGATCGAAGTGGAGCACGGCTTCATCATCGCCCACGCGCCCAACGGCCTGCGTGGCGCCGAGGTCGTGTTCGACATGCAAACCGTCGGCGGCACCGAAAACTTGATGATGGCCGCAGCGCTAGCCAAAGGCCGCACCACGCTCGTCAACTGCGCCTGCGAGCCCGAGATTGAAGAGCTGGGGCGCGTGCTGAACAAGATGGGCGCCAAGGTCGACGGCGCCGGCACCGCGACCATTCACATCGAAGGCAAGAGCGAGCTGCAGCCCTTCGATCACGCCGTGATCGCCGATCGCATCGAGGCCGGGACCTTCATGGCTGCCGTTGGGCTCGCGGGCGGCAACGTATTGCTCGAAAACGCTCCGCTCGAAGATCTCGAGCCGGTGGTGGTCAAGCTGCGCCGTGCCGGCCTGGAAATCGAGCGCGAAGGTGAGCACGTACGGGTGCGCCGGCTCGGCCAGCTGAAGGGGGTGGACGTCAGCACCGCGCCGCACCCGGGCTTTCCGACCGATATGCAGGCACAATTCATGGCCCTGTGCTGCCTGGGCAAGGGCGAAAGCGTGCTGACGGAAAACGTGTTCGAAAACCGCTTCATGCACGTGCCAGAGCTCATCCGCATGGGCGCGCACATCGAGACGCGGGGCAACGTGGCCATCGTACGCGGCGTAGGCGGCCTGTCGGGCGCCAGCGTCATGGCCACCGATCTGCGCGCCAGCGCCTCTCTAGTGATGGCCGGCTTGGTCGCCGAAGGCGAGACCATCGTGCGCCGCGTGTACCACCTCGATCGCGGCTACGAGCACATCGAGCACAAGCTGGCCGGCGCGGGCGCCGACATCGAGCGCATCACTCTGGAGAGTGAGGAGCCGTGAGCGCCGGACCACTGACCATCGCCATTCCCAAAGGGCGCGTCACCAAGGTGCTGGCGCCGCTGTTCAAGGCCGCCGGTCTCGACACCTCCGCGCTCGACGACGACGACCGGCGCCTCGTGCGGGAGAGCGCCGACGGCTCGCTGCGTTTTTTGCTGCTGAAGCCAGACGACGTGCCGACCTACGTCGAGTACGGCGCGGCCGATTTGGGGGTGAGCGGGCGCGACGTGCTGCGCGAGCGCCGCTGCGACCTGTATCAACCGCTCGATCTGGGCATCGGCAAATGCCGCATGGTCGTCGCGGCACCGACCGGCGCCGTTTTGCCGGACGTGC
>JAYUYU010000239.1:0-2557 GCA_043752365.1 Myxococcales bacterium
GGGTGAGTCCGCCGCGCCGCCCAACCCTGGCCAAGCCGTCCGCGCAGGCTGCCGCCGGCACGCAAAGCTGGTCGCGCCCGAGCACCCGGTGGCAACTGAGAAGACGCTGCGCCTTCGAGAATGTGTCGCCTATCCGCTGGCCCTTCCGGACGAGACCTTGGCCGCGCGCTCGTTGCCCGTCGCCGCGGCTGCCTTCGCCGAACAACTGAGCGCGGTCTTCGAAGAGCTGTGAGTCGCGAATTAGCAGGCTAGCTGGCGGACTCTACCGCGTCATGGGTCAATTCGGCCAACCGGCGGGGCTCTTCCGTCGAGACCCACCGCTCAAGACGGCGCCCAGCGGCAACTAAGCAAGCGTAACACTGCGGCGCAATAGTGAACGACGTTCAGGCAAAGACCGGCTGGACCGAGCGGCAGCTTTTCGAAGCCGTCGAAGACCGCATGCGCTCGCTCGCCGGCCCGGCCACGCCCGACCTGGACGACCTGATACAGCTGGCGGCGGAGCAAGCCTTCAAGTCCCTTCGGCGCTTCGACGGCAGAAGTGAACCGAGCACATGGCTTTACGGCGTTTGCTATCGCGTGCTGCTGAACCAGCGGCGTTGGTACCGGCGCTGGCAGCTGCGTTTTAGCTACCTGGAGGCCGAAGATGAAATTGCCACTGAAGCGCCAACACCCGTCGAGCTGTTCGAGGCGCGCGCGCGTGCTCGCCAATTGCATCAATGCCTGGCTCACATGAGCGACAAGTACCGCGCAGTCGTGGTGCTGCACGACCTGCAAGAGTTAGAGGTGAGCGAGATTGCGAGCATCGTGGGATGTGGCGCGCTTACCGTGCGGTCCCGGCTACGCGACGGGCGCAAACAGCTGAGCAAGCTGCTGCAAGTCCACCCCACACTACACACGATCGGAACTACTCATGAGTTCACGCCAATCTGAGACCCACGCGCTGCCCGCCGCGCTGGTTGAGGCATGGCGAGCTGACCGCTCCTCGCCGGCGGAGCGTCGGCATCGTTACGCGCGCTTCGTCAAGACGCAGCGCAGGCGTCGTGCACTCCCGAGAACCCGCTATTGGGTGCTGGGCGGGGTGTTGCTCGGTGTTGGCCTGGCGCAGGCCGCAAGCTCCATGCCCAGGGTCTGGCTGGGATTCGAGGAGCGCGTCAACACGTCCCCGTCGGCTGAGGGCAAGCAGCCGCGCCCGCGAAGCGCCGCTCGGATGCCGGCGGCGGCTTTGTCGGTCGCTCTCGCGCCGGTTCCGTCCGCAGTTTCAACTCTCGAGCTCGGTAGGAGCGCGTGGTCCAAGTCAGGAGCGGCCGGGGCCGCCGCCGCGCCCAGCATCGTGCAAGAACAGTGGCAGCGGGCTGCACGCGCCTTGCGCGAAAACGACTTCGCGAGGGCAGAGCAGGCATTGTTCGACCTGGAGCGCAGCCCGGGCGGAGGCGAGCGGGATGCCGCCCGACTAGCGCGTGCCCAGCTGCTGGCCAAACACAGTCGCTTTGCTGAAGCCGGCGTGCTCCTGGACGACCTGCGGCAGCACGCGCGGTCGGAGCTGGTCCGGCGTAACGCGCGCGAGCTGCTCACCAGCGTTGCGCGAAGTGGTGAGCTCGACCGCTCAATGGAACCGAATGCGGACACTAACCAGCCGTGACGCACAAGCGTGGCGGCTAGGGGACGGGGGGGGACTTTTCGAAGTCGATGACCACACCCATGGCCAGCCTGGGGACGACACCGGCGAGCTTGAATTGATAGGCAGCGTCCACAGTGACGGTTCGTTCTGAAGCGAACATCCTCGCTCCAAAGCTGGGTACTAGGGCAATGCGCCCGAACCAGATTGGACGCGAGAGCGAGGCCTCCGCAAACCACGCGACCAGCGTCGTGCCGGCGCGTGGCGCTACCAGGTCACGCTGTGGCGACACGACGACTAAGCTCGGTCCTGCGCCCAGCTGGCCGCGTACTTTCCAAGCCCATCGAGGCTGCCAAGCCAGCTTTACGTCGCCATACCATTCGACGACATCGAAGGCAGGTCGTGACGGGCTGAGTGTTGCTCGGCCTGCCGAAAGATCCAAGCTCAGCCTGGGGGTTGCGTAGGCAACGCTGAGAGCTGGGCCGAGGGTGAAGCCGTCCGCCCATGACTCGAAAGTACCGAAAACGCCGATCTGGACAGAGCTGCGCCGCGAGGCCTGGGGCAGCCGGTCGTTACTGAGCGCACGTGGCTCGAGCGGTCCTTCGGTAGTGGCGGTCGTCGGTAGCGCAGTGGTCGGAAGCACGCTGGACGGCTGCTCTGGAGTCGACTCAGCCGCCGCCTTTGGCAGATCCCCTGCTGGCGTTTCACTGGGCGAAAGTGCCGCGTTTCTGCGGATCGCGACCTCGCGCAGTGCGTCCTGCACGCCCTGAATGAGACTGTCGCGGGGGTCGGCCCTGGCAATCGAAAACGAGTGTTGGACGTGCTCGTCACCCGCGTCGATTTCAGCTTTGGCCAGAGCACCCTCGCAGGTGACGACCACCTGCTGCGCGTCGATCGACGAAGTGAGCAGCCCGGCACGGATGCGAGCTTCTACCTCCGCGC